>JAUSNJ010000017.1 GCA_030645355.1 Rhodoferax sp.
GTCGTCAACGGCATGCTGACGATTTTGATAGACCCGGCCCGGCTGGGCACACAAACCGCTTTTGAGCAAGAAGCACTGGCCTTTGTCGACTGGCTCAAGGCCGGGCCGGTCGCACCCGGCTTTGACTCGGTGCAGATTGCCGGCGACCCGGAGCGAGCCAGCCGCGCGCAACGCCAAACCGATGGCATCGCAGTGGATGCTCTGACCTGGCAGGAGATAGTGACGGCGGGCCACAAAGTGGGCGTCACTTTGCCAAACTGAACCGCCTCAGGTGCGCGTTCACGGCGCAGAGTCCCCAGCACAATTGGCTGCCCACCGGGCAGCCACGGCGGCCACGATGACCTCGGGCCGACTCGCCATATCAAAGATCTGTGCATTTTCCTCCGTGCCCGGCGCTTCCAGCGTGGCCAGCTGGCTGGCCAGCAACGACAGCGGCATGTAATGGCCGGTCCGCGCTGCCATGCGGGCTGCCAGCAGTTCGTAGTCGCCATGCAGGTGCAGAAAATGCAGGTCGGGTGCGCCTTGGCGCAGGATGTCACGGTAGGAACGCTTGAGCGCCGAGCATGACAGCACCAGCCCCTGCCCGGCCAGGCGTGCTGCTCCGATGCGCTCGGCCAGCGTTTGCAGCCAGCCGGCACGGTCCGCATCGCTCAAAGCAAAACCTGCCACCATCCGCGCCACGTTGCAGGCGGGATGCAAGGTATCGCCTTCGAGAAACTCTAGGCCCAGGGCGGCGGCCAGCTGGGCGCCCACAGTGCTTTTGCCGCAGCCACTGACGCCCATGACAACAAAAATATTGGAACGTATCTCAGTCACATTTTTTTCTCAGTTCAAGCTCTCATTGATTATTTCGACCAGCGCACCGTGGCGTCCGCACGCTTGTGCAGGTCGGGCAACAACTCCAGCCCGAGGCCGGGCTTGTCATTGAGACTGATCATGCCGTTTTTCTCCATGGGCAGTTCCGTGACCAGTTCCTTGTACCAGCCGCTGTAGAAGGCCCGCACGCTTTCCTGGATCAGCGCATTGGGCGCATGCAGTGACAGATGGGTCGACGCCGTCCACACCACCGGGCCGGTGCAATCGTGCGGCGCCACGGGCAGCTGCCAGGCGTCGGCCATGGCGGCAATCTTGCGCGCCTCGGTCAGGCCGCCGCACCAGCTCAGGTCCAACATGGCGACCCCGGCCACGCCGGTTTGCAGATAGTCCTTGAAGCCCCATTTGTAGCTGAGCGTCTCGCTGGCACAGACCAGCGCCTCGCAGTCTTTTGCATACTGTTTGAGCAGATCGAGGCTGTCCATGCGGATGGCGTCTTCGTGCCAGAAGGTATTGAAGGGCTTGAGCGCGCGGGCGATCTTCTGCGCCATGGGCAGGCGCCACAGGCTGTGAAACTCGACCATGATGTCCATTTTTTCACCCACGGCCTGACGAATTTTTCGGAAGGGCTCCAGCGCCCGATCAAGGTCTTCGTTGCTGATGTACTGACCATCGCTTTTTTCTGCGGCCGGGTCGAATGGCCATATCTTCATAGCGCTGATGCCCTCGCTTAGCAAGGACTCAGCCACTTCATCGGCACGGTGCAAAAAGCCTTCCAGGTCTTCATATGGCCCCGCATGCTGCCCCAAGCCCCAGTTGGCCGTATTCTGATTGACGGTGCTGCGCACGTACTGGTAGCCGGCGCAGGTGTTGTAAATGCGGATGGCGTCGCGGCTTTTGCCACCCAGTGCGGTATGCACGGGCATGTTGGCGGCCTTGCCGAAAATGTCCCACAGGGCAATGTCCACCGCCGAGTTGCCGCGCGTCTCGACGCCAGAGCCACGCCAGCCCAGATACCCCATCATGTCCTTGTTGCGCGCCTCAATGGCCAGTGGGTCTTTCCCCAACAGTTTGGGGGCTACCCACTCATGGAGATAGGCTTCCACCGCCTGCGCACCCATGAAGGTTTCGCCCAGGCCGACCAGGCCTTCGTCGGTATGCAGGCGTACCCAGATGATGTTGGGAAACTCACCCAGGCGGATGGTTTCGAGCTGTGTGATTTTCATGGCTTGCCTTCCTGACGGGAGAGACGGCCTAGCGGCCCCAGCGCAGCACCATCGGGTCCAGGCGTTGCGCGGTTTCGATCAGGCCCGCACGGGTAGCGGGGTGCATGGTGGGCCAGGGATGGCGGGGCGCTTCGCAGGCGATCACGCCGCCCTCCTGCATCAGGGCCTTGGCCGTCAAGATGCCGCCCTGGCGGTTTTCATAGTTGATCAGGGGCAGCCATTGCTGGTAAGCGGCAGCCGCCTCGTCGCGCCGGCCAGCGGCATAGGCATCGACAATCAGGCGGATGCCGTCGGGATAACCGCCGCCGGTCATCGCACCGGT
>JAUSNJ010000028.1 GCA_030645355.1 Rhodoferax sp.
GGGTTTGCTCCAGGTCCATCTGGCAGCCTTCGATGACGGCCTGCAAATGGCGTTGCTCAATGCCAAATTCTGCGGTCAGCGGCATCAGGGCCTGCATCACCGGATGGCTGGGTTGGCCGGCGAAGGACTTGGCCACTTCGGACTGCCACCAGGCCAGCTTGGTCTGGGCCACACCGGCATCCACCATGTCGTCCACCACATCGTCGACCTCGCGGCAGAAGGCGTAGAAGGCGGTGATGGCGGCGCGTTTGGGGGCTGGCAGGAACAAAAAGGCGTAGTAGAAGCTGCTGCCCGAGGCGGCGGCTTTTTGCTGGACGTATTGCGCGGGATTCATATGCGGTTATTGTCACCCAGAGTGGGGGTCCGAATTCCGTTGGGTCGCGGCTTGTGTTGTCTCGGTTTGTCTCGTTGGATCAGGTGGGCTACGTGTTTTGCTTCGTGTCCCCCGCCCGCTGCGCGGGCTCCTCCTTGACCTACGCAAAACACGCAACCCACCTGATCCGCCCGCAGCACTGGTGTGCCGACCCAGAAAAACTGGAAACCGAAACGCCGCTCGTAGCAGAAGGGATGGGCGTGGGCAGTGTGTTCTGCGTAGGTCAAGGAGGAGGCCGAAGGCCGGGGGACACGAAGCAGAGCACACTGCCCACGCCCATCTCTTCTGCGTGCTCAGAACAGAAGTCAGATGGCCCCTGTCACATCCACACTGCCCTCCACAGCATCACCGGAAAATCCCACCAACGCAGGGTCGGGCGCTGGTTCAGCGTGGCGTAGTGCAGGGCCTCGATGCGGTCCAGTATGCGCAGGCCGCCTTGCACCACCAGGCGCAGCTCCCACCCCGCGCGACCCGGCACCTGGTGCACAAGGCTTGAGCCAAATTGCATGCTAGCCCTCGCCGTTGCTACGCAGTGTGCTATCAGTTGCGTAGCGTTATGGGTTTGGCGCTGCGCCAGGATGTCGGCCTGTGACACGCCAAAACGCATGCAATCGTCCTGCGGCAAGTAGTAGCGACCGCGGGGAATGTCCACGCTCAGGTCTTGCCAGAAGTTGATGAGCTGCAACGCGCTGCAAATGGCGTCGCTGCGCTGCAACGCCAGCGCATCGGTCACGCCGTAGAGGTGCAGCAACAGACGGCCCACCGGGTTGGCAGAGCGGCGGCAGTAGTCCAGCAGCTCGGCGTGGCTGGCGTAGCCTTCTGCGGCCGCAGACTTGCGTGTGTCCTGCACGAAGGCGTCGAGCAGGTCGTGCAGCAACTGGGGGGGCAGGTGATGCGTCTGCAGCGCGACCTGCAAGGGACCGAAGACCTGGGGCCAGCGGGCGCTGCTGGGGCCAACGGTTGCGCCACTTGCCGCCGCGCAGCTTGCGACCAGGTCCTGGCGATAGGCCTGCAGTTCTTCAATCCGCTGTGCCGCGGTGGCGTCACCTTCGTCGGCGATGTCGTCGGCCGTGCGAGCAAAGTGGTAGATGGCGGCAATAGGCGCGCGCAAATGGGCGGGGCACAGGAAGGACGCGACCGGAAAGTTTTCGTAGTGGGTGATGGGCGCGGGGCTGGCCTGGGGTGCGTGCATTGGGGGGATTTTGCCAGCAGGTGATCTACAGACCAGCCCATGTCATCAGATCCGGTAACGCAGCAGCGCCCACAGTGTGGGCTGTTCGTCGTTGCGAAGGTCCCTCTGCACGGTGCCGGTAAAGCTCCAGCGTCGGTCGGAAGACTCCCAGCTGTGGGCCAGTGCCAGACTCCAGCCAGCCGGTCGCTCCACCCAGTTGGCCTCGTCACTGTAGAGTCTGTCGCGCCACGTCATCCGCAGCAGCGAGAAGCTGCGCGCCTCATGGCGCCAGGTGGTCTGAATCAAAGCCACGTCGCGGGCAAAACCGGGCAGCAGGTTGCCCACGTAGCCCGCGCCGGTGTTGCGCGAGTCGGTGCGCTGGTAGCTGCCCAGCACGCTCCAGCGTGGCCCCAACAGGTGGTTGGCGGACACGCTGGCCTGCGCCAGGTCGCCCTGGCCGAAGATCGGTGTTGCGTCGTAGGTGTTGAGCGTGGTTTGCGCGTTCAGCACCACCGGTGCAATGGTGGTCACGTTGTCGAACAGGGCGCCCATGTCCTGCGCAAACAGACGTCCGTTGGTCGCCACCAGGTTGCTGATACTCTGGCCCGACAGGCTGGCACCGACAAAGGTCGCTGGCCCTACCTCCCAGTCGAGTTGCAGGGCGTGCTTGCGTGCGTAGCTGCCCGCCATCTGGTACTGGTTGTCCACCGCAATGGCCCCGGTGGCCACGGGCGCCAGTGTGTGCGTGCCGGGCGCGTGCAGGCTTTCCTGGTAGGCCCAATGCAACGCGCGGCCGGGTCCGAAACGCAGGCTGGCTCCTACACGTGGCAGCAGCTTGCGGCTGTGTTCGGCGCCCTCTTCATTGGGGGTGAACAGGTCCTGGCCGGTGGCGGTGTCGGTATAGCGGTCACCCTTTTGCGCGTTGAACCGTGGCCAATAGGCTTCAGCCGTCCAGCTCCAGGCGCCACTGCGCCATTCGCCGGCCACCCATGGCATGTCGTATCGTTCGGTGTTGGTGAAGGGCGACGTGACGTCGGGGTCCGAGATGGCACTGCCCGTGTCGCGGTCCACCCGCTCCCAGCCTGCGCTCACGCGGTGCGAACCCCACATCACGGTGTGGCGCAAAAAAAGGCCTTTTTCGTCGCTCTGGTAGCGGTAGTCCTGCGGACCATAGCGTGCATCGTCGATCACCAGGCCCGTTGTTTGACGCCCGCTGTGGGCCTTGATCCAGGTCTGGCTATCGGCCGACCAGCGCCACGAAGCGCCGGCATCGGTGCGCCGGTTGCGGGTCTCAGCGTCGCCGGTAAATGCTTGGCCGTTGCCAAAGTCCAACCCGTCCGGAAAGCGGTAGCGCAGCGTGGTGTCGCCATGCAGCAAGAAGACCGAAAGGCTGTCAGTGGGCTTGGCGCCCAGCGCCACATTTATGCCGGGTGAAGACAACCGATACTGGGACGACGGTGGCCCCTCGCGCGGCCAATATTGCACATCGTCGCCACGTACCAGCCAGGCCACGGGCACGGTGCCCGCCGCGAAGCCGCGGTAAACCACATCGACTGTGGCGTTGTGGCGCAGCGGGTTGCTCTCGGCACTCGCACCCATAGACCATTCGCTGCCGGTGGATAGCAGCAGAGGCGCACGCTTGTCGCTCGCCCCAAAGACCGTGGGGTCGCTCAGGTAGCCCTGGAACAGCTCGGAGCGGCGGCTGAAATCACTTTCGTATCGGTCAGACAGAAAAAAGTGGCTACCGGCCCACAGCGGGTAGTAGGACGCATTGGCGTAGGCCCGTGCCCAATGCTCCATGCCGAAGTCGCCCAGCGCCTTGCCCAGGTTGGCCGAGCCTTGGCTGTCGGACGCCAGCGGGTTCAGCGACTTGAGGTAGGGCAGCCGCACTAGCGCTTCGCGTGCCGCGGCAATGGCCTGGGTGGGGTCACCGCTGTCGTTGCGCAGCATGGCCTCGATCTGCCAGGGCAGCGGGTCATTGGGGTCGGCCAGGCGCGCCCGGTCCAGCGAATCCAGCGCAGCGCCGCGCTCGCCCAGCGTGTATTCGGCCACCGCCAGCCAGACCTGGGCACGGGCGTAGCGCGGCTCGATCACCAGGGCCTTGAGCAGATGGGTGCGCGCGGCCTCGGCATCGCCCTGCTTCAGGGCCAGCAGACCCGCGCCGGCCAGGCTCACATAGTCATCCCCCGTGCGGGCCAGCGCGGCGTCAAAGCCGGTGCGGGCTTCTGCCAGTTGCAGGGCCTCGGTGGCGGCCGTGGCCTGCTCGCCGCGGTAGCTGGGGTTGTCGGGTGCCAATGCCACGGCCTGCGCCAGTGCCACACGGGCGGCGCGCAGATCGCCGCGTTCCTGCAGCGCGCGGCCCAGCGCCCACTGCGCGGCGGCGCGCTGGGCATCGCCCTCGGCGCGGGCCAGGGCTTCGCGGTACAGCGCCAGCGCGGCGTCGCCATGTCCTTGCAGCCGCTGCCAGTCGCCATCGGCCAGCAGCAGTTCCACGGCTGTGGGCGCGGCCGCGCGGCTGGTGTCGAGCCAGGTGCGGGCCTCGGCGCCGCGGTCCAAAGCCATCAGCAGATCGGCCCGGCGCGCCGCCGTACGTGGGTCCTGTGTGCGCGTCCACGCGTTACGCAAGCGGGCTTGTGCGGCGTCGAGCTGTCCTTCAAAGACCTCCAGGTCGGCCAGTACCAGGTCCACCACCGCGCCACCTTCGCCGTTGGCAGCCATCGCCAGCAGCCGGGCCCGCGCCTCGGTCCATTGCCCGGCGCGCAGGTCTGCTCGCACGGTGGCCAGCGGTGCCGCAATATCGGCCCTTTGAAACTCTGCCCAGCGCGTGTCGTCTCCCGGGTAGGCCGCCACCCACTGCACACGCTCGCGCGGGCTCACCAGCAGGCGCTTGACGGGGGCCTTGCCCGGCTCCGCGTAGCCCTGCTCGGCGGGGCCTAGCTGCACGCTGCCATACGCGTTGGAAAGGTCCACCTGCCCCGACAGCACCGTCAGTGTTGTGCGCCCGACGGCGTCCACCTCGACATCCCAATCCGTGCCACGCACCACGGCCAGCGCCGCGGGGGTTTGCAGCTGCAGGGCGGCGGGGGTTTTCTTGGTGCGTGCCCACAGGCGCCCGGCGGCCAACTCCAGCAAGGTGCGTGAGGCTTGCGATTCGCACAGGCGCAGCTGCGCGTTGGATGACATGCGGATCTGCGTGCGGTCTGCCAGCAGCAGCGCGGCGGATGACAGTGCCAACGTGCGCATATCGGCTCCGGCGCCCAACTGCTGCGCAAGCGTGGCGCTCGACCACGGTTCCATCCCGGGTGCTCGGGTCTGCCCCTGCCCGGCCAGGGCCACGATCTGCGCCGCGACGGCGTCGGGCGCCAGCGGCGTGCCCGCGCATTGTGCCCAGGCAGCGGGGACGCTCAGAGCACCGAGCGCTAGGGCCAGCGGGGTCATCCGGAACAGGCGATGTGAAGACATGGGAGGGCCTTTCGTCTTGGGGGAGGGTCAGGATTTGTCCAGCGCACGGGCGCTGAAGGGGGAAACCGCGCCGGGCGTTTGTGCGGCGCTGTCGGAGTTGCTGTCGGTGTTGGCCAGCACCTGCACCCGGCTGTGCAACTGGTTGGCATGGGCGAGCCACTGCGGGGCCAGCGAACGGGCATGTGCCTGCCAGGCCGCGCAGCACAGCAGTGCCTGCGCCCACTCGCCCGCCTGCAGATGGCCATGGAGTGCCCGGCTGATCGCCACCAAAGCCGGGTCATCACAGAGGGTGTAGACATCGATGCCGGCACTGCGCCCGGCCAGCACCACCGCGTCCAGCCACAGCAGGTGGGCATGTTCCGCACTGTCGGCGCTCAGGGCATTGCGTGTGGCGGCCGACAACAAAATGCCCGTGCCAAAGACCTTGTTGGCGCCTTCCAGCCGGGCGGCGGTGTTTACCGCGTCGCCCACTGCCGTATAGGTGAAGCGCTCGTGCGAGCCCAGGTGGCCAACCGCCGCTTCGCCGGTGTGCAGGCCGATGCGCAACTGCACTTTCCCAAACGGTGTGCCGGCCCACTCGTCTCGCAGCGCGACCATTTCAACCTGCATGGCCTGGGCGCAGGCCAGCGCGCGCTCGGCATGGGCCGGGTCGGGCAGGGGCGCGTTCCAGAACGCCATGACCGCGTCGCCAATGAACTTGTCCAGCGTTCCGCCGTGCTGGTGCACGGTGCGCGTCATGCGGGAAAAGTAGGCGTTCAGCGCCTGGGCCACGGCCTCCGGCGGCAGGTGCTCGCTGGCGGAGGTGAACCCCGCCAGGTCGGAGAACAGCAGTGTGAGCACGCGGCGCTCGCCCCGCAGGGCCGACTCCGCGCCCGAAGCGGCCAGCGCGTCGACCACGGCTGGTGGCACGTAACGGGCAAAGTCATTGCGCAGCTGCTCGCGGCGACGGCGTTCGCGCCAGTAGCTGTCAGCCGCGCCCACGTTTAGGTGCAGGGCCAGACCGGCCAGCGTGGGCAGCGTGCTCCACCACACGCCCGTCAGATACGCCCACAGCCCGCCCCCCAAGGCCAGCAGCGCCAGCAGCAGACTGATCCACACCGCGCGCCAGCCCGCCCAACGGCGGGTCAGCCCCGCCACTACCCCCATCGCCAGCGTTGCCTGCAGAGCCGGCCCCGCAGGGTGGGCCGGCACGACCCAGTCACCCGCCAGGCCATTGATCAGGGCCGTGGCATGCAGGAACACGCCCGACTGCGGGCCACCACCCAGCTCACGCAGGGGGGTGGCAAACTGGTCCACGCTGTCGACCGGCGTGTGCTGGCCCAGCAGCACCAGCCGCCCCTGCAACGCGCCGGGGGGCAGCATGGCGACCGGGTCCAGCGCCTGGGTGTAATGGGCATAGGGCAAGGGCACTTCGGGTGCGTAGTAGCGCAGCAGCGCGCCGGGTGGCGGGGGCGTAAAGGCACGGCCCCCGCTCTGCGCCAGCACGCGCCACAGCGCATCGTCCTGTGCGGGCGCACGGCGCAGCACGCCGTCATCGTCTACGTCCAGTGCCACGCTGCCGTGGCGCGCATCTGGAAAGACGGTGGGCACGGTCTGCCGGTACTGCGCCACCTGGGAGCTCTGCACGGCCACCTCCGCGCTGGCCAGCACCACGGGCATGCGGCCCTGCAGCGCCTGGGCCAGCGCCGCGTCGTCCGCGGCAGACTGGGGGACGCCAAACAGCATGTCGATACCCAGTGCAGCAGTGCCCGCCGCCGAGAGTGCGTCTACAAGTTGGGCGTGGAGGCGGCGCGGCAGGGGGGGGGCCAGGTTCAGTGCGGCCAGGCTGGGTTCGTCCAGACCCACCACCAGCACACCTGCGTCCGGGCGAACCGGGGCGGTCAGGCTGCTGAGCAGGTCGTATTCCAGTCGCTGCACAGGCACCCACACCGGCGTCACATGCAGCACGGCCAGTAGCCCCAGGGCGAGCAGCAGTCGCAGCGCCCAGGCCCGCCATGCATCTATCTCAATCGATACCGGATGGCTCGCCATTCCCTCTCCCTTGTGCGAGTGGTTCACGAGTGGTTCGCGCGCTGCCTGCGCACTATTCTCAAGCAGTATGCGCTCCAATTGGCTTTGCGTGAAGACCCGAATACCCCACTTCGGCGTCAGCCGGCTCCTGGCCCCGGCGAGTTGCGATGCATGCCATGAAATCAGCACTCTGTCGCATGGCGCTGGCTGTACGCCGGCGCCGGCCCTACAGTCGCGCCCACCCATCCAATGGCATAGCAACCGATGTCTCAACCCCTTTCACTGAAGGATCACATGACCACTTCCATCTACCTGGGCGGCTCTGCGGCCGTACCGCTGGCCCAACGCATCCTGCGCTTTCCCGTCACCCGCATCGTTCTGGCCCTCATCTTCTTTATGGTGCCGTTCCTGCTGATTCAGGCCGGTGCCACCCATTTCTTTGAAGAGAAGCTGTTCTCACGCCTCGGTCAGTTGCTGGGGGCCTGCATGGGTTGCCTGTCGTATGCGTTCTACGTGGTCAAGATAGAAAAGCGCGCGGTGTCCGAGCTGGCGTTCAAAGGCGCCTTGCGGGAGTACTGCGCCGGCTTTGTGCTGGGCGGATTGATGGTGTGCCTCTCCGTGGCGGCCATCGCGGCGTTGGGAGGGCTGCGTACGCTGTCCGTCGCGAGCGGTAGCATCATCGCCTTGCCACTGCTGATGCACATCACCGTGGGGCTGATTGAAGAAATGGCGATGCGCGGCATTTTCTTTCGGGTTCTGCAGGAGTCTCTGGGCAGTTGGCTGGCGCTGCTGGCGTCGGGCCTGGTGTTTGGTGCCATGCACCTGGTCAACGACAACATCTCCGCACTGGCCATCGCCAACATCACGGTAGCGGGTGTTTTCTTCGCCGCGGCCTTTTTACTGACGGGGCGCCTGTGGTTGTGTGCGGCCCTGCATGCAGGCTGGAACTTCTTTCAGGACGGCATTTTCTCGTTGGCGGTGTCGGGCCACGAGGTGAAAGCAGGCTTGTTCGTGACCGAACTCGGTGGACCCGATTGGTTGACCGGTGGAGCATTCGGCATCGAAGGCTCGGCTGTTGATTTGGCGTTTGTGGTGTTGGCCAGTGCTGCCTTGGTGTTGCTGGCCTGGCGCCAGGGCCGCATCGTGCGCCCCAGTTGGGCGCGCAGCAGGGGGTGAGGCGGCGCTGCACGCCTGGCGGCAAGCTTGGGGCTAGCGCTCTTGCGGGTTTTGCCGGAAGGGGCTGCGCTGCGTCAAATCATCCAGGTAGTTGCTGATCCCCTGGTCTTCGCGCTCCAGAAACCGCGCCACCGCGTCGGCAAACGCGGGGTGCGCCAGCCAGTGGGCGCTGGTGGTTTTGACGGGCAGCAGGGCGCGGGCCATCTTGTGTTCGCCCTGGGCGCCGCCCTCAAAACGCTGGTAGCCGTGTTCTATGCACCACTGCAGGGGCTGGTAGTAGCAGGCCTCAAAGTGCAGGCAGTCCACGCGCTCCAGGGCGCCCCAGTAGCGGCCGTAGGCTACTTTTTCGTTTTCGCTGCGGAGACTGGGCGGCAATGCGTTCTGCTCCGTGTCCCCCGCCCGCTTTGCGGGCTCCTCCTTGACCTGCGCAGAACACACTGCCGCCCAGTCTTCTTGGGCGTTTTGGTTGCTAGCCCTCGTGGAATATGTGTCAAGCGCTATTAAACTGGTAGCAATTGGGTGGCCGTTGCGCTCGGCGGTGAACAGCAGCCAGTTGTCTGGCATGGTGTCGGCCATGCGCTGGAAGAAGTCGCGGTTCAGGTAGGGCGCGTTGCCGTGTTCCAGGTAAGTGCGCTCGTAGCAGCGGTAGAAGAAGTCCCAGTCCGCTTGGGTGATGTCGCGGCCCAGTGACCAGCGGAAGGTCACTCCTGCCTCAGCGACCTTGCGGCGCTCCTGGCGGATCTTCTTGCGCTTTTCCTGGGACAGGGATTGCAGGAAGGCATCGAAGTCGGCGTAGCCGTGATCTGTATTCGTCCAGTGAAACTGCACGGTGTGGCGCAGCATCAGGCCGGCCTGTTCGCAGGCAGCGCCTTCGGCCTCGTCGACGAACAGCAGGTGCAGGGACGACATGCCACTCTGTTCACACCAGCGCAATAGCGTCTGCAGCAGGGCGGTACGTGCCTCGGGCGAACGGGCCATCAGACGGGCACCGGGCACGGGCGTGAACGGCACGGCGGCTACGGCCTTGGGGTAGTAGGGCAGGCCGTGCTGGGCGTAGGCGTTGGCCCAGGCCCAGTCGAACACGTATTCGCCGTAGGAGTGGGCTTTCTCGTAGATGGCGCAGGCTGCGACCAGTGCGTCAGCTTGGTACAGCGTGAAGAAGTGTGGTTTCCAGCCTGTCTTCGCGTTGGCGCTGCCGCTGCTGTGCAGTGCGGCAAGGTAGGCGTGGCGCATGAAGGGGCTGGGGTTGGGCTGGGTTTGCAGCAGGGCGTCCCACGCGGCGGCATCGACCTCCAGCGGCGAGGTTTTCACCCGAATGACATAATCCTCAGCCATGGCGCACCCCGTGCGCAGGCACCGCCCCCGAGGGGCTGCGATTAACGAAAAATTCCTGGTTCATGACTCTCAAACTGTGCGTTGCGCAACTCAATTTCATTGTGGGTGATCTGGAGGGTAATGCCCAAAAAATCATTACTGCAGCCAAGGATGCCTACGCCGACGGCGTGCGCCTGCTGCTGACCCCTGAGTTGTCGATTTGTGGCTATGCCGCCGAAGATCTTTTTTTGCGCCCGGCCTTTATCCATGCCTGCGATGATGCCGTGAAAACGGTGGCCCAGGCTCTGGCCGGGTTAAAGGACCTGTCGGTCGTGGTGGGTCACCCCAGTGGCGGCGACAGCCGCACGCGCTCGGTGGCCGTGCAAAACCGCTTCAACGCGGCCAGTGTGCTGCGCGAAGGCCAGGTGGTGGCCACCTATGCCAAGCGGGAGCTGCCTAATTACCAGGTGTTTGACGAGCGGCGCTACTTCACGCCCGGCAATGGTGTCTGTGTGTTTGATGCGGGCGAAGCAGGGCAGCGCATCCGCGTCGGCCTGCTGATTTGCGAGGATGCCTGGTTCGAGCAGCCGGCCCGCCTGGCCCAGGAGGCCGGGGCGCAGATGCTGGCGGTCATCAACGCCTCGCCCTTTCACGTGGGCAAAGGCTATGAGCGCGAGGAGATGATGCGCCAACGCGTGCAACAGACCGGCCTGCCGTTGGTCTATGCGCACTTGGTCGGTGGCCAGGACGAGGTGGTGTTTGAGGGCCACTCGTTTGCTTTGAACGCCGATGGTTCGGTGGCTGGCCGCGCCCCGAGCTTCAAGGAAAATAGCTTCCTAGCCCTCGTGGATACTGCGCAGTCAGCTATAAAAATAATAGCAAACGTGGAGCCTGTGCGCACGCCGGAGCAGGACCTGTGGGATGCGCTGGTGCTGGGCGTGCGCGATTACGTGGGCAAGAACGGCTTTCCGGGCGCCATCCTGGGCCTGTCCGGCGGCATCGACTCGGCCCTGGTGCTGGCGATTGCCGTGGATGCGTTGGGCGCCGACAAGGTGCGTGCGGTGATGATGCCGTCACCCTACACGGCCGACATCAGCTGGCTGGACGCCCGCGAGATGGCGCAGCGCATGGGCGTGCGCTACGACGAGATTTCCATCGTGCCGCAGTTCGAGGCGTTCAAGGCGTCGCTGGCATCGGAGTTTGCCGGTCGGGCCGAGGACACGACCGAGGAGAACATCCAGGCCCGCATCCGCGGCACGTTGTTGATGGCCCTCTCCAACAAGTTCGGCAGCATCGTGCTGACCACCGGCAACAAGAGCGAGATGGCCACTGGCTACTGCACGCTGTACGGTGACATGGCCGGCGGCTTTGCGGTCATCAAGGACCTGGCCAAGACGCTGGTCTTCAAGATGGCGCACTGGCGCAACGCCAACGACCCGTATGGCACGGGCGCCAGCCCGATCCCCGAGCGCATCATCACGCGCCCACCCAGCGCCGAGTTGCGCCCCAACCAGGTTGACCAGGACAGCCTGCCGCCCTACGAGGTGCTGGACGCCATCATCGACCGTTATATGGAAAACGACCAGAGCATCGCCACCATCGTGGCGGCCGGGTATGCCCAGGCGGACGTGGAGAAGGTCACACGCCTGATCAAACTCAACGAATACAAGCGCCGCCAGTCACCGGTAGGGATTCGGGTAACCCATCGGAGCTTTGGCAAGGATTGGCGTTATCCTATAACCAACCGATTTCGAGCGTGAGACTTTGCGGGACAGACCGCAGCGAAGCAAGCTCTGTCCTCAACTGATTAGAAAGACTTATATGAAACAAATCACCGCCATCGTCAAACCGTTCAAACTCGAAGAAGTGCGTGAGGCGCTGGCCGAATGCGGCGTCACGGGGCTGACCGTCACTGAAGTCAAGGGTTTTGGCCGCCAGAAGGGCCATACCGAGCTGTACCGCGGTGCTGAATATGTGGTCGACTTTCTGCCCAAGGTCAAAGTCGAAGTGGTCGTGAAATCCGAGGATACCGACCGCTGCGTGGACGCCATCGTCAAGGCGGCGCACACCGGCAAGATTGGTGATGGCAAGATTTTTGTCACCAGCGTGGAGCGCGTCGTGCGTATCCGCACCGGTGAGCAGGACGAGTCGGCTGTATAAATAAATAGGGCGCTTCACGGCCCTCGCCGCGCCCTTAGAGGCGGTGGACCAGCGCCGCCGCCCAAATCCCCAGACACAACAGCAGGCTCAGCAGCACGGCCGCGCTGCCCATGTCCTTGGCACGCTTGGACAGGTCATGCCACTCGGGGCCAATGCGGTCTATGGCGGTCTCCACCGCCGTGTTGAGCAGTTCCACCACCATCACAAACACCACGCTGGCTGCCAGCAGGGCCGTTTCCACCCAGTTGCGGCCTAGCCAGAACGAGGCGGGCAAAAGGACCAGTGCGGCCAGTGCTTCTTGCCGAAAGGCGGTTTCTCCCCAGCCGGCTCGCAGTCCCGCCAGCGAGTAACCGGTGGCGTGCCAGACGCGGCTCAGGCCCTTGCGGTCTTTTTGGGGATTGGCCGAAACGGATTGGACAGGAACGGTCACGGGCGCTACGTCCTATCGGCTGATGGGTTGCGAGCTGATCAGGCGGGTTCCCGCCCAGGCATCGTGCCAGAACTGGCCCTGCGGGTGGAAGCGGCTGAGCAGGGCCCAGACGACGACCCAGCCGATGATGATCACGGCTGATTCACCGCCATTGAGCTGAAAGGGTGACAGAGCCATCAGGGGCGGCAAAAACCACAGCCAGCTCAGACAATAGCGGCCCAGCGCGCGCAATTGCGTGATGGCCTTTCCCTGGCGGTCGACGATGCGGATGTGCCAGGTTTTCATGGCCAGCGTCTGCCCCTTGGCCCAGAACCACACAAAGTAGATGCCAAAAATCACAAAGATGAAGGCCTGCAGGGCGTTGCGATGGTCCATGGCATTGCGGGACTGGCTTAGCGTGCTGAACAGGTAGCCGGCCAGAAAAACCACGCCAAACAGCAGCATGCCTTCGTAAAGCCAGCAAGCCATGCGGCGCCATAAACCGGGGGTATTCATTTCGAGTTGCATCTTTGCGGGGCCAGAAAGGTCCGGCATTGTAGGTGCTATGCGCGATGGGCCTTCCCAGGCAGCGCGCACATCGGCGCTGTGCTTCAGTTGATCGTCAAACGCTTGTCAGGCGGCACATATTCAGATGCTGGCTCTGGGCTCGCGGCAGGTTCCGTCGCAGGTACCACAGTGGTGTCATGCGGGATCGCCGGTGCCGGAAGAAGTGTTTTGGGATTGAGGTTGGGTCTGGCGACAGCCGTCGTGGCGTCATCGCCGGCGGGTGTATGCCGGGTGACTGGAACCGGTGTCAGTTTGTCCGGACTAGACGGTACTACGGCCACAGCCGCGCCAACCGGCTTCACGGGGCCGGCTTTGGCAAATGCTTTTCTTTCCTGGGCGCTGAGACCCTGGTAGGCCTCCCAGTCAGCTGCACGCTCGGACGGAGCCAGCTTCTTGGTTTCTGCGAAATTCAGGCGAGCCCGTTCACGCGCAGCCGGAGTGAGAGTGGCCCATTCACCCATGCGCTCCTGCATTCTGTGCTGCTCGGCCGCACTGCGAGTCGCATAGTTCACCGTGATGGCAATCCACTTGCTCTTGCTGGTGCTGTCCAGTGAGTTCCAGATGGTTGTGAGCGGCTTCAGGATGAGCTGCTGGGCAGGGGTCAAGTCCTGCCACTTTGGTCCTGCAGACACCGGCATGGGTGCAGACGCGCTTTGCGCGGGTGGCTTGGAACTGCTGGCCTGATCGGCTGTTTTTTGTGTACAGGCGATGGATAACAGCGTGGCTGCCAGGCACAACGAAACCCGCTCCAGCACCAATTGCAGGGTGCTGGATCCGTGACGTGCTTGGTGGCCGTGCAATGAATCAACGAAAGGCATGGATTCCAAGCTCGGCACTAGTCGCGGCGGTTGGCATTCAGGTAATGCAGAAAGCCCGGATCGGTGTAGGCAGCCGGCGGCAATTCGTCGGCCAGCAGTTCGATATCGACTTCAGCGATCTCGTCAACACGGCGCTGTTCCTGAATCACGGCAATGGCGAGCAAACCAACAACCAGTGCCACCAACGGAATAAACGAGCCCAAACGGGTCCAAAGACTGTTGTCAGAGCCACCCATATTCAGGGTCGCGGCTCCACCATTGGTGTTGACTCCAGATGCTGTCTGCAGTTTGACGACTTTGCGCTTTGCCAGTGCCTGCATCCGGGCAGCCTTCAGGCGCTCGGAAATATCATTGGGCAGGTTTTGTGTCGAATCCGTCAGGCGCAAAGCGATGTTTCGCCCCAATCGGTCCTGGTAGCTTTCGGTCGAGTCAAATGTCTTCATAGTCGTATTCCTTTTGCGTTCAAGGCCTTTGCCAAGGCTTGAACTGCCCTTGAACAGTGCGTTTTGACGCTGCCTTGTGAGCAACCCATCGCCGCCGCCGTTTCAGCAACATCCATCTCTTCCCAGTAACGCATTAAAAAGGCTTCTCGTTGACGTGCCGGCAGTTGCAGGACCTCAACTTCTATTTCATGCAAGGTCTGTGCCCGCTCGGTCTGAGTCTCCGCACTCTCGTTTTGTTCCCCATTGCTTGCTGCGTGCAGCGTTTCCAGTAGATCAAAACTCTCGTCTTCACCTGGCGACTCAAAGTCGCTCATGGTCGAAAACAGTGCCTTTTGGGTCTTTTGGCGGCGAAACCAGTCCAGCGTGCAATTGGAAAGGATGCGCTGGAACAGCATCGGCAACTCTTCAACGGGTTTGTGTCCGTAGTGCTCCGCCAGCTTCATCATGCTGTCCTGGACGATGTCCAACGCGGACTCGTCGTTTCGGACGTGGTAAACGGATCGTTTGAAGGCGCGTTTTTCCACGCTTTTCAAGAAATCCGAAAGTTCGCGTTCAGAAGCCAAGTGTTACGAGCCGAAGAAATGGGTAGGATAAAACGGGTCCCAAAGCCCAGCGTTCTCGCAATTGCTTGCTGCCGGGGCACGAATTATCGCATTCACATTGCAACATTCTTCGTGGCATCACCAAATTCCACCCAGTCAGTGCGATAATGGCAGTTGCATTCAAAGGCAAACGGGTTTTGGTTCGGCGCAGCATTCAATGCGCTCATGGCCAGAGTCCTAAGTCCCGACGCGACTCCACAAGAGTCTTGCGAAGGGGCACCCAAGGTTTTTCGTTAGAGAAATTCACAAAGGTTCATCATGGAAATTTCAAAAGCTGAAATCGCTTCGGCATCCGCTGCATCCCATTCAAACAAGTCGCCTGCGACTGCATCCAGCACTCTGGAGCTCCGCGGTGCGGAGATTCTGGTCAAGGCCTTGCAGGCTGAAGGTGTCAAATACATCTGGGGCTACCCTGGCGGTGCGGTACTGCACATTTACGACGCGTTCTACAAGCAGGACACCATTCAGCACGTTCTGGTGCGCCACGAACAGGGGGCCGTGCACGCTGCAGACGGATATGCCCGCGCAACGGGTGATGTCGGCGTGGCGTTGGTGACTTCAGGCCCCGGCGTGACCAATGCGGTGACCGGCATCGCGACGGCCTACATGGACAGTATTCCCATGGTGATCATCACGGGCCAGGTTCCTACCCATGCGATCGGACTGGATGCCTTCCAGGAATGCGACACCGTGGGCATTACCCGCCCCATCGTCAAACACAATTTCCTGGTCAAGGACGCCCGCGACTTGGCAGAAACACTGAAGAAGGCCTTCCACATCGCGCGCAGTGGCCGCCCCGGTCCGGTTGTGGTGGATATCCCCAAGGACGTGTCGTTCAAAAAGGTGCCGTATACGGGCTATCCCACGTCGGTGGAGATGCGCTCCTATAACCCGGTTCGCAAAGGCCATGGCGGCCAGATCCGCAAGGCCTTGCAGTTGCTGCTGACGGCCAAGCGTCCTTATATTTATACCGGCGGCGGCGTGTTGCTGAGCAATGCCTCCAACGAACTGCGC
This sequence comes from Rhodoferax sp., assembly GCA_030645355.1. Taxonomy (GTDB): domain Bacteria; phylum Pseudomonadota; class Gammaproteobacteria; order Burkholderiales; family Burkholderiaceae_C; genus Allorhodoferax. The sequence continues at coordinate 15,520 of JAUSNJ010000028.1, forward strand.
ACTTTGGTGGACATGTTGGGTTATCCCGTGACCAATACCCTGATGGGCTTGGGCGCCTATCCGGCCACCGATCGGAAGTTCCTGGGCATGCTGGGCATGCATGGCACGGTGGAGGCCAACAACGCCATGCAGAACTGCGATGTGTTGCTGGCCGTGGGCGCGCGCTTTGACGACCGCGTGATTGGCAACCCCAAGCACTTCGCGCAAAACGAACGCAAGATCATCCACATCGATATTGATCCGTCCAGCATTTCCAAGCGTGTCAAGGTCGACATCCCCATCGTCGGCGACGTCAAAGACGTATTGCTGGAGATGATCGCCATGGTCAAGGACGGCTCGGTCAAACCCGACGCAGACGCCTTGGGCGCATGGTGGGACACGATTGACGGCTGGCGCAAGCGCGACTGCATGAAGTACAGCATGGGCAAGGGGGACGTGATCAAGCCCCAGTATGTCGTGGAAACGCTGTGGAACATGACCAAGGACGCCGATACCTACATCACCTCGGATGTGGGTCAGCACCAGATGTGGGCTGCGCAGTATTACAAGTTCAACGAGCCACGCCGGTGGATCAACTCGGGCGGTTTGGGCACCATGGGCGTGGGCATTCCTTACGCCATGGGCATCAAGCTTGCCAAGCCCGACAGCGAAGTGTTCTGCATCACCGGCGAAGGTTCGGTGCAGATGTGTATCCAGGAGCTCTCGACCTGCCTGCAGTACAACACGCCGATCAAGATCTGTTCGCTGAACAACCGCTACCTCGGCATGGTTCGCCAGTGGCAAGAGGTCGAGTACGAAGGCCGCTACAGCCATAGCTACATGGATGCGTTGCCCAACTTCGTCAAGCTGGCCGAGGCCTATGGCCACGTCGGCATGCTGATCGAGAAGCCGCAGGACGTGGAGCCGGCGCTGCGCGAAGCCCGCAAGCTCAAGGATCGCACGGTGTTCATGGACTTCCGTACCGACCCGACCGAAAACGTGTTCCCCATGGTCCAGGCCGGCAAGGGCATCACGGAAATGCTTCTGGGCAGCGAAGACCTTTGAGGAAATAAGGCTCTAGCCCTCGTAAAACAAGCGTAGCTAGCTATCAAAAAGCTAGCGTTTTTGTAGACGAATCTATTGTCCGCCAAGCCCGCAACTTACCGGTTGCGGGGGAGGGCGGCGAAAAGAGGAATCCATTTCATGAAACACATCATTGCAGTTCTTTTGGAAAACGAACCGGGCGCATTGTCCCGTGTCGTCGGGCTCTTTTCGGCCCGTGGCTACAACATTGAGTCCCTGACCGTGGCGCCCACGGAGGACCCGAGTCTCTCCCGCATGACCATACAGACCACGGGGTCGGACGACGTCATCGAGCAAATCACCAAGCACCTGAACCGTCTGATCGAAGTCGTCAAAGTCGTCGATCTGACCGAAGGCTCTTACATCGAGCGTGAACTGATGATGGTCAAGGTCCGCGCGGTCGGCAAGGAGCGCGAGGAGATGAAGCGCATGGCAGACATCTTCCGCGGCCGCATCATTGATGTGACCGACAAGAGTTACACCATTGAGTTGACCGGCGACCAGTCGAAGAACGATGCATTCCTGGAGGCTTTGGAGCGCGCAGCCATTCTGGAAACGGTACGAACCGGCTCCAGCGGGATTGGACGCGGTGAGCGTATATTGCGAGTCTGATTTTCCATAGGTCCGAGCGCGCGTTTCGACAGGCTCAACGCGAACGGACCTGGCTAGTGGCGATCAACGGTCACCGTTCGCCCTGAGCCTGTCGATGGGCATTTCGCCAAACCACTTTTTAGGAGATTTGAGAATGAAAGTTTTTTACGACAAGGATTGCGACCTGAGCTTGATCAAGGGCAAGACCGTTGCCATCATTGGCTACGGCAGCCAGGGCCACGCCCACGCGCAAAATCTGAACGACAGCGGCGTCAAGGTCGTGGTTGGTTTGCGCAAGGGTGGCGCATCCTGGGACAAGGTCGCCAAGGCTGGCCTGAAGGTTGCCGAAGTGAACGAGGCGGTGGCCTCCGCCGACGTGGTGATGATCTTGTTGCCGGACGAGAACATCGCTGGCGTGTACAAGGAAATTGAGTCGAGCCTGAAGCAAGGCGCTTCGCTGGTTTTCGCGCACGGCTTCAACGTGCACTACAACCAGGTTGTACCCCGCGCCGATCTGGACGTGTGGATGGTTGCCCCCAAGGCCCCTGGCCACACGGTGCGCAACACCTATACCCAGGGCGGCGGCGTGCCCCACCTGATTGCGGTCCACCAAGACAAGTCCGGCAAGGCCCGTGACCTGGCTTTGAGCTACGCCATGGCCAATGGTGGCGGCAAGGCCGGCATCATCGAGACCAATTTCAAGGAAGAGACCGAGACTGATCTGTTCGGCGAGCAGGCCGTGTTGTGCGGCGGTGCGGTTGAGCTGATCAAGATGGGTTACGAGACCTTGACCGAAGCTGGCTACGCTCCAGAAATGGCCTACTTCGAATGCCTGCACGAGTTGAAACTCATCGTCGACCTGATTTACGAAGGCGGCATCGCCAACATGAACTACTCCATCTCCAACAATGCGGAGTATGGTGAGTACGTAACTGGCCCTGAAGTCATCAACGATCAGTCGCGCGCGGCCATGCGCAATGCCCTGAAGCGCATCCAGAACGGCGAATACGCCAAGATGTTCATCCAGGAAGGTCGCCTGAACTATCCCAGCATGACGGCCCGCCGCCGCAACACCGCCGACCATTCCATCGAGAAGGTCGGCAGCCAATTGCGCGCCATGATGCCCTGGATTGCCAAGAACAAGTTGGTGGACCAAACGCGCAACTGATTGCATTGCAGTGCAAATGGAGGCCACTTCGGTGGCCTTTTTTTGTTTTTTGGGTCGACGCGGGTTGCCGGTGCCGTTTGCGGACTGGCTTACACTCCTCCTGATGATGGTTGCCGCCGGGGTGAGTCTGCTTTTTTCAACGTGCCAAGGGTGTTCAAGGAGAGTGTATGCATGATGGATCAGATTCGGTGACCACCGGGGAAGCCGACCCGGGCGTGGTGGTGCGCAAGCGCCGCAAAGGCATTTATGTGTTGCCCAATTTGTTTACGCTTGCGGCGCTGTTTGGGGGCTTTTACGCCATCGTCATGGCGATCAATGGGCGGTTTGACCTGGCCGCAGTCGGAGTCTTTTGTGCCATGGTGCTCGATAGCCTGGATGGACGCGTGGCCCGCATGACCAATACCCAGAGCGCGTTTGGCGAGCAAATGGACTCGTTATCCGACATGGTTTCGTTTGGCGCGGCGCCGGCCCTGATTTCGTATGTCTGGGCACTCAAGGAGTTGGGGCGCTGGGGCTGGTTCGCAGCGTTTGTGTACTGTGCGTGCGCAGCCTTGCGATTGGCGCGCTTCAACGTGAATACAGGCGTTGTGGACAAGCGGTACTTTCAAGGCTTACCCTCGCCGGCTGCCGCTGCCTTGGTTGCAGGATTCATATGGCTGTGCACCGACTTGGGAGTGCGGGGTGGTGAAGTGACATGGGCGATGTTTGTGGTCGCCTTGTATGCCGGTTTGACCATGGTGACCAACGTGCCGTTCTACAGCTTCAAAGATGTGAGCATGAAGCGCAGCGTGCCGTTTGCCGTGATCGTCATGATTGCCTTGGGCATTGCGGTCATCAATATTGATCCGCCCACCGTCGTGTTCGGTGTGTTTGTCAGCTACGGTTTGAGCGGGTATGTGATTTACGGGTGGCGAAAACTCAAAGGCCACCAGACCAGTCTGATCAGTACTTCCACGGATGAGCCGGAAGAACGTGGTTTGCACAAATAGGTCGTGCAATTTGTGTTACATTGAACCCATGAATTTCAATGCGCTATCGCTACTAAACCTACGCCACACCGGGCGGATGAAGTAGCGCACGCGCTTAATCCATACAAGGCCCGTTAGCATCCGCAACGGGCCTTTTGCTTTGGGCCACAGAATTCACGGGTTGCGGAAATTTGAAAGTTCACAGGAGTAATGCGATGACAGACAAATTGATCATTTTTGACACCACGTTGCGCGACGGCGAGCAATCACCCGGTGCGTCCATGACCCGCGACGAAAAGCTGCGCATTGCCCGGCAACTCGAACGTCTGAAGGTTGATGTGATCGAAGCCGGTTTTGCGGCCAGTTCGAATGGCGATTTTGATGCGGTTCAGCTCATTGCCAACAGCATCAAGGATTCGACGATCTGCTCCCTGTCGCGCGCCAACGACCGGGACATTTCCCGCGCTGCCGAGGCGCTCAAAGGGGCCAACCGGGCACGCATCCATACCTTTATTGCCACTTCGGCCTTGCACATGGAGAAGAAGCTGCGCATGACGCCGGACCAGGTGTTTGAACAGGCGAAACAGTCGGTGCGTTTCGCCCGCAATTTGATCGACGACATCGAATTCAGCCCTGAAGACGGCTACCGCAGTGATGTTGATTTTTTGTGCCGAGTGATTGAAGCAGTCATTCACGAAGGCGCCACCACCATCAATGTGCCGGATACCGTGGGGTATGCCATTCCTGAACTGTACGGAAACTTCATAAAGACTTTGCGAGAACGCATTCCCAACTCGGACAAGGCAATCTGGTCGGTGCATTGTCATAACGATTTGGGCATGGCGGTCGCCAACTCCTTGGCAGGCGTCAAGATTGGCGGGGCCCGGCAGGTGGAGTGCACCATCAATGGGTTGGGCGAACGGGCTGGCAATTGCAGTCTCGAAGAGGTGGTGATGGCGGTCAAGACCCGCCGGGACTACTTCAATTTGGACATTGGCATCGACACCCGCCATATCCTGGCGGCCAGCCGCATGGTCAGCCAAACAACAGGCTTTGTGGTGCAGCCGAACAAAGCCGTGGTTGGGGCCAATGCCTTTGCCCATGCATCCGGCATTCACCAAGACGGTGTATTGAAGGCCCGTGACACCTATGAAATCATGCGTGCGGAAGACGTGGGCTGGACGGCCAACAAGATTGTGTTGGGTAAATTGAGCGGCCGCAATGCCTTCAAACAGCGCTTGCAGGAGCTCGGTGTGCAGTTGGAGAGCGAGGTAGACGTCAATGCCGCCTTTGCCCGTTTCAAGGAACTGGCCGACCGCAAAAGTGAGATTTTTGACGAAGACATCCTGGCGCTGGTCAGTGATGAAAGCGTCACCCACGTGAAAGAGCAATACGGCTTTGTATCCCTCTCGCAGCACAGCGAAACGGGTGAGCGGCCTAAGGCCAGCATCGTGTTCACCGTTGACGGCATGGAGGTCAGCGGCTCGTCCGAAGGCAATGGCCCGGTCGACGCATCGCTAAAAGCGATCGAGGCCCACGTCAAAAGTGGAGCGGAGATGGTCCTGTACTCTGTCAACGCAATCAGCGGTTCGACTGAAAGCCAGGGCGAAGTTACGGTCAGGCTACAAAACAGCGGACGCGTCGTCAACGGCGTGGGGTCCGATCCCGACATCGTGGTGGCGTCCGCCAAGGCCTATCTCAGCGCGCTGAACAAGCTGCATAGCAAAGCTGATCGGGTCGCGGCCCAAGGCTAAAGCTAGGGTAAGTCCTGATAAGCCAGCTATTTGTTGAGGTTTGTCGCGCAAGTAGTTGATCTTGCGCGACTTTTCTGATTACACTTCCACTGTTGGACACAGGCATTGGCAGATTCCGTTGCCCGCCGGGCACCGCCTTTGGGATACACCATGAAACGATTTTTTCTGCGATTTGGCTTTTTTGCGATGTTTGTGTCGATAGCGTTTGCGTCGGCGCATGCGGGGGTTGCCACACATCCGTCGGCAAACGCAAAGTCGCACAACAAGAAGGTGACTGCGAAAGCCAAAGTAGTGAAGAAACACGCAACGGTGCGTGTGGCGGCCGTACCCAAGGTGCCGTCGTTTGGGCAACTGGCAGGGCTGCATGGAGCGCACGATGCACTGGACTTGAAGTCAAGTGTTGCATTTGTCGTCGACCAGGACACCCAGGAAGTTCTGTTTCGGAAAAATGAATTGGCTGTACTGCCCATTGCGTCCATTACCAAGTTGATGACCGGCCTGCTGATCAGCGAGGCCAAGCTTCCGATGGATGAACTGATTACGATTTCACAGGACGACGTAGACACGGAAAAAGGCAGCTCGTCCCGACTGCGCGTCGGAACTGAGTTGAGCCGGGGTGAATTGCTGCATTTGGCCCTAATGGCCAGCGAAAACCGGGCTGCCAACGCATTAGGGCGCACCTACCCCGGCGGTTTGCCGGTCTTTGTTGGCATGATGAATGCCCGCGCCAAAGCGCTGGGCATGATGGATACCAGCTACGTGGAACCTACTGGGCTGTCGAGCAAGAACCAATCTAGCGCAAAGGATCTGGCTACCCTGGTGAATTTTGCCTACGGTGATCCGACCTTGCGCGAGCTGTCAACTTCGACCGGTCACCAGGTTGCCGTGGGCAAGCGAACCCTGCAATACAACAATACCAATCGGTTGGTGAAAAATCCGGCGTGGGAGATTGGCCTGCAAAAGACCGGCTATATCTCGGAGGCCGGTCAGTGCCTGGTGATGCAGGCCAAGGTGGCCGGGCGCAAACTCATCATGGTGTTTCTCGATTCAACCGGAAAGCTCACCCGTATTGCGGATGCGGAACGCGTGAGGCGCTGGGTTGAGTCGATTCCTGCACCACTCATCAAAGCCGTGCCGCTCGCCAGCACCGTGACCGACCAGCGGGTTCTTGCCAACTAAGCCTGTCGCCTACTGCTTGGGGCTGGTTTTGTGCCCCAGGGTCTCGGAGATCTGGTTTGCGGTCTCTTTGAGCTTGGGTAGCCAGCTGTCTTCCATGCGCTCGGAAGGTGCCGAAATGGAAAGCCCCGCAACTAACCGGTCCTGGTCGTCGTAGATGCCCGCTGCCAGGCAACGTACCCCGAGTTCCAACTCCTCGTTATCGCTGGCTTGGCCGTATTGCCTGACTTTGGAGAGCTCCCGCTCCAGACTTTCAATTTGTGTGATGCTGTTTTTGGTGTGTCCCTGCAATCCCGTTCGCGCCGCATAGGCGCGGATTCGTTGGGGGTCATCGGCGGCGAGAAAGAGCTTGCCCACTGACGTCAGGTGCAATGGGGCGCGACCTCCGATGGCGCGCACAACCTGCATTCCGGAGCGTTCGCTGAACGCGCGTTCGACGTATACGATTTCATCACCCTGGCGCACGCTCAGATTGACGGGCTGCTGCGTCAGCTTGTGCAACTCCCGCATGGGAACGACTGCCGCATCGCGCACATTCAAACGCCCCTTGACCAGGTTTCCCAGTTCCAACAGACGCATGCCCAGCCGGTAGCTGCCCGGCTGCGTGCGGTCGACAAAGCGACCGGTAGCCAGGTCGTTCAGGATGCGATGGGCTGTTGAAGGATGCAGACCAGCTTTTTCACTAATGTCTTTGAGACTCATTGAGTCTTCTCGGGATGCAAGTACGTCAATGAGCGTGAACATACGCTCAATGACTTGGACCGTCGGCTTGCCGGGGATATCGGAAATGGGTTTTGTCATAGGGCTCTAGTTTTCTATCTTATCGCGTGGCATCGCATCGGACGCACGCCAATGGCCGTCCAACAGGATTTGCATGGGTGCAAATCGCGCCTTGTAGTTCATTTTGGGGCTGTCCTGTATCCAGTAGCCCAAATACACAAAGTCCAATCCGAGGCTCCTGGCCTGTTGAATCTGCCAAAGTACATTGAAAGTCCCGAAACTGGCGGCCTCGTCGGGTTCAAAAAAAGTGTAGACGGCTGACAGGCCGTCATCGAGTACATCCAGGATGGACACCATCTTCAGCGTTCCCGGAGAGCCGTCAGGCAAGGTCTCCCGAAATTCAACCAATCGGGAATTGACCCGGCTTTGTAGCAGGAACTGGGTGTACTGGTCTACGCTGTCCTCGTCCATGCCACCGCCCGCGTGTCGGCTGTTCTGATAGCGCAGGTACAACGCATAGTGCTCGGCCACAAAGCCGAGTTTGAGCACGCGAACGCTCAGTTTGTGATGCCTGTTCCAGGCGCGCCGTTGGCTTCTGTTGGGTTTGAATCGATTAGCCACCACGCGCAGTGGTGTGCAAGCCTGGCAACCGTCGCAATAGGGTCGGTAGGTAAACATGCCGCTGCGCCGAAAACCCTTGCTGACCAGTTCCGAATAGGTCGAATTGTTGATCAGGTGGCTTGGCGTTGCGACCTGAGATCGCGCCTGCCGGTCTGGCAGATAGCTGCAGGCGTACGGCGCAGTTGCGTAGAACTGTAGGGTTTGTAGCGGGAAATCTTTGAGGTCTGTCACGTTGAAAAGCTTCAGGCAGACAAAATGTGGTTCCAGTATAGGGGGGTGAAGTGCCAATCCACAGGTCTGTGCCTCTGCGCTTGCAGGATATGTGCCAAAAATGCCGCGCGTGGCACTTCAGTCGCGCCCAGTGAAGACAAATGGGTAGTATTTTGTTGACAGTCGATAGCGCCCATTCCCATTGCACGGCAAAAAGCCACGAGCGCCGCCAGAGCGATTTTTGAAGCATCCGTTTCGAGGGCAAACATGGATTCTCCAAAGACCGCGTGGCCCAATGCAACGCAGTACAGGCCGCCGACCAGTTTTCCGTCGATCCACGTCTCCACGCTGTGTGCGGTACCGGCCCGGTGCAGGTCCGTGTAGGCCTGAACCATCTCGGGCAGAATCCACGTTCCGGGCTGGCCGCGACGCGGCGCATTGGCACAGGCCTGGATGACCTGTGAAAAGACACTGTCGAACCGGATTTCGCAGCGGGTGTCGTTAACGAAGCGGACCAACGCCTGGCGCAGGGAGCGATGCAGCCGAAAATTGGCAGTCTGCAACACCATGCGGGGGTCAGGGCTCCACCAGAGAATGGGTTGTCCATCGCTGAACCACGGGAAGATTCCCCTGCTATAGGCGCGCTCCAGGGTCGCGACCTCCAGGTCGCCGCCGACTGCCAGCAAACCGGGGGCCTCAGAGCCAGACACCCAGGCGGATTCCACCGCCGGAAACGGATCACCCGGCTCCATCCAGGGTAAAGGTGGCGATAGGTTGGACATGAAAGGCAATGCGCGATGGTGATGGATGTAAATATATTACCGTGGGCAAAGGACACGGCTTCCATGCGGTTAGAATACTGGCTGTCGGCGTGTAGCGCAGCCTGGTAGCGCACCTGCTTTGGGAGCAGGGGGTCCAAGGTTCGAATCCTTGTACGCCGACCACTATTTCAGTCAAAGGCCCTTAAGTGACATTACTTTTGGGCCTTTGTGCTTTGTGCCCGTAGCTCAGTCGGATAGAGCATCAGCCTTCTAAGCTGAGGGTCGGGGGTTCGATCCCCTCCGGGCACGCCACCCAGTCCTACTTTTTCAGCGCAGTCTTCCAGTCCCGGAATACGTCCAGGTCAACACCGTCCGGGTAGTTCAGCAGGCCGGGTGTGTGCCCCTTTTTACCTATCTCCCCGTACTGCCAGATGATGGCTTTGGTCTTGCGGTCGATGACCATAACCCTGTCATGCAGGTCGTCCACCACCAGGATGTCGCCGGTTTCGGGCAATTCGCGGGCAATCGAGCTGTGGTCCAGCATGCCTTCACCCTCCTTGACAAAGTATTCCCAGGTCACCTTGCGGGTGGCCGGGTCGAAGATCACAATCCGCCCGGGCTTCCAGAAGTCGGCGACGATGACCTGCTTGCCATCCACGGTGGGAAATGCGTCGGAGGGGTAGTGCATATTGGGCGCCTTGACGCTCCACAGCACCTTGCCCGCGCGTGTCACGCGGGAAATCCAGGCATCCTGGATTTCGGTGACCAGCAGGTCGCCGTTGTCCATGGGCGTTGCCCCATTGGGATAGGCGAGCTGCGTGGGCGGGTTGTGCTTGCATTGACCCGGTGTGCCCCACTGGGTGGAGATCGCATTGGTCTTGGGGTCGATGATGACGATGCGGCAGTTGCGGATGTCGGCGGTGACTACATGGCCGTCCGCCAGGAAGTGGGCGTCATCAGGGTAGTTCAGCAGATTGGGGCCTTTGCCACGGTGATCCGGGGTGCCGTAAGTCCAGGTCAGAGCCTTCTTTTCGTAGTCCACCAGGTGAATGTCGAAGTTGTCTTCCTCACTGACGGCAAGCTGCTTGCCATCGGCGGAGAAATTCACATCCTCATTGCCACGGTATACCTTGAGGTTGGGCGATGGAAACTCCCAGACGATGCTCTTGTCCGGTGCAATCTCGATCAGCCGGTTGTTGCGCCGGTCTGCGATGACGATAGGGTAGGGCAGCGGCTTGCCCCAGGATTGCACGCGGTTGCTGCGGCTGCCGGTGACTGGCGGGATCGGTGGCAGGGCGACCCCGCTGGACACCATGCCGGCACCCATCATCTCGGGTGTGACCTGCACTTCGGTGGCGGCCATCGGATCCTTCTTTTTGCTTTGTGCGAAGGCCGGCGCAACCAGGCCCATGCACAGTACAAGGGGAAGCAGCTTCAATCGGGCGAAAACGGGGGAAAACGTGAGGGGCATCGGAGATTCCTTGACAGATGATGCTTGCTGCAAAGGCAGCATCGCAAGCATTGTCATTTCCCGCCGGTGATTTGCCTTGACCTGACGCAAGCTCGCGTCGTTCTGCGCTGTGCGGCGTTAGGGAATCAGGGACTCTCCAGCACCGCGCGTTGGTGCAGCGGCTGAACCCCGCGCATATTGTCGGCAAAGCGTTGGCGGTAGCGTGCGAGTTGTACCTTGGACACTTCCAGCGGTTGCTTCAATACCAGCCACTCAACGCCTTCGGTACAAGGGGACGCGGTCAGTGAGCCGGTGTAGCGGTAGTAGCCCAGGCTGGCAGGCAGCAGGGCACGGGCATCCACGGCGCGGTCAGCGTGCACATGGTCGCCATCCACCTGTGCCGGAATCAGGGGCAGCAAGGTGTCGAGCAAAGGGTTGTCCGCACCGGTACGAAACAGCACCACCACGGCCAGCAGTTGACCGGATGCGCTCTTGTGCAAGAGGTGTGCGGCCATGGGGAATTCCTCACCGGCAATCCGGTCGCCGCCGGGGGTGTGGAAATGGAACTGCTGCAGTGTGAAGCGTTCGCTGCCGATGCGCAGCGACTGGCCCGCGACAAAGCGCACGCGCACGGTGTGACCGTCGTCGGCTATGCGCAATGGAGTCGGGTGGTAGTTGAATTGCAGTGCGGGCAGTGGCTTGCGCGTTGCAGAGCGGATGTCAATCGGAGACTGGCGTTTGCCGCTATCACACAGGTTGGCCGATGCCGCGCTGCCCAGCAGCGTGATCAGTGCAAATGCGAGGTATCGGGTCCAGGCCATGGTGCTTTTGCCTCTGTTGGGTGCGCCTGTTCAGGCGATGGTGAGCGCCGCCACATCCGTCGGCAGTTGCAGCCAGCGGGCAATGGCCGATTGCAGCTTGGCCGGGTCGCCGGTGGTGCCAAAGACCGGTGCCGGTGAAGTCTTCGCTTGTGGTGCCAGCCAGCCCCGCGCCTCCAGCAGGCGGCGGGTTTGTCGGGCGACGGGCGCTCCCCCCTCCTGAAAGGCGATCTGCGGGCCGACGCTGGCACGCAGCGCATCGGTGGCGAACGGGTAGTGGGTGCAGCCCAGCACCAGCGTGTCCACCGCAGGTTCTTGCAAGCCAAATGGGCCGATAGCCCTCGCGAAATGGTCGCATAGCGCTTCTATTTTTATAGCATCGTCGCGCTCGATGGCATCGGCCAGACCATCGCAGGCCTGCAACACGAAGTGCGCCTGCCCCTCCAGGGAGGCCAGCAGCGTGCGGAATTTCTCGCTGTTCAGCGTGCCCCGGGTTGCCAGCACGCCGATGTGCTGGGTCTGGCTCTGCGCGGCCGCGGGTTTGAGCGCCGGCTCAATGCCCACAATTGGCAGGTCGGCAAAGTCCTGGCGCAGGCGGTGTATGGCGGCGGCGGTGGCGGTGTTGCAGGCCACCACCAGGGCTTTGATGTGGTGTTGCGCGATCAGGTGGCGTGCAATCGCATGCGAGCGGGCGATGACGTGCGTGTCGTCTCGCTCACCATAGGGCGCGTGGCCGCTGTCGGCCACATAGACAAAGCGCTCCGCAGGCAGCTCGGCGCGCAGGGCCCTGAGCACGCTCAGGCCCCCGACACCACTGTCAAACACGCCGATGGCATCCGCGGACCGGTCATTGACCCGGTTGCCGGCCGGTGGCGTTCCCGCAAGTCCCTGGATCAATGGGTGCTCAAAGAGATGTCACGGTAATGTTCTTGAACTCACCGGTGGCAATCTTCTTTTGCCACTCGGCAGGTCCCGTGATGTGGGCACTGGTGCCACCGGCATCCACGGCCACGGTCACCGGCATGTCGACCACGTCGAACTCGTAGATGGCTTCCATGCCCAGATCAGCAAAGCCCACCACCTTCGCGGCCTTGATCGCCTTGCTAACGAGGTAGGCGGCGCCGCCCACGGCCATCAGGTAGGCGCTCTTGTGTTTCTTGATGGCTTCAATCGCGACCGGGCCGCGCTCGGCCTTGCCCACCATGCTGATCAGGCCGGTCTGCGCCAGCATCATCTCGGTGAAGCCATCCATGCGGGTGGCCGTGGTGGGGCCGGCGGGACCGACAGCCTCGCCCTTGACCGGGTCGACCGGGCCCACGTAGTAGATGACGCGGTTGGTGAAGTCCACCGGCAGCTTCTCGCCCTTGGCCAGCATGTCCTTGATGCGCTTGTGCGCGGCGTCGCGGCCGGTCAGCATTTTGCCGTTGAGCAGCAGGGTTTGGCCGGGTGTCCAACTCGCCACTTCGGCCGGTGTCAGCGTGTTCAGGTCGACCTTCTTGCTCTTCACGTAGTCAGGTGCCCAGTTGATGTCGGGCCAGGTGTCAAGAGAAGGAGGGGTCAGGTAGACCGGGCCACTGCCATCCATCACAAAGTGCGCGTGGCGGGTGGCGGCGCAGTTCGGGATCATGGCAATGGGCTTGCTGGCGGCGTGGGTGGGGTACATCTTGATCTTGACGTCCAGCACCGTGGTCAGGCCGCCCAGGCCCTGTGCGCCAATGCCCAGTGCGTTGACCTTCTCGAACAGCTCCAGGCGCAGCTTTTCAACGTTGGACAGCTCGGCGTCGCTGGCGGCCTTGGCCTGCAGTTCGTACATGTCCAGGTCGTCCATCAGGCTTTCCTTGGCCATCAGCACGGCCTTCTCGGCAGTGCCGCCGATGCCGATGCCCAGCATGCCCGGCGGGCACCAGCCGGCGCCCATGGTCGGCACGGTCTTCAAGACCCAGTCCACCACCGAGTCGCCTGGGTTGAGCATGTACATCTTGCTCTTGTTCTCGGAGCCGCCGCCCTTGGCAGCCACCGTCACTTCCACCGTGTTGCCGGGCACGATCTCGGTGAAGATCACGGCCGGTGTGTTGTCCTTGGTGTTCTTGCGCAGGAACTCGGGGTCGGCCACCACCGAGGCGCGCAGCGTGTTGTCGGGGTGGTTGTAGCCCTGGCGCACGCCTTCGTTGATGGCGTCATCCAGGCTGCCGGTAAAGCCTTCCCAGCGGACGTCCATACCGACCTTGAGGAACACATTGACGATGCCGGTGTCCTGGCAGATCGGGCGGTGGCCGGTAGCGCTCATCTTGCTGTTGGTCAGGATCTGCGCAATGGCGTCCTTGGCTGCCGGGCTCTGCTCACGCTCGTAAGCACGGGCGAGGAGGGCGATGTAATCGGCGGGGTGGTAGTAGCTGATGTACTGCAGCGCGGCCGCTACGGATTCGATGAGATCGGCTTGGCGAATGTTGGTCATGGTGATCAATGCCTCGGAAATGAAAAATCAGTGGGATTCAGTGTGGGTGCGCGACATCAGCTTGTCGGTGTAGGCAATTGCCATGGCCGAGAGCAGGAACGTGATGTGGATGGCGGTTTGGGCGATCAAAACCTTTTCATCGTAGTTCGCTGCATTGATGAAGGTCTTCAAAAGGTGGATGGAGCTGATGCCAATAATGGCGGTTGCCAGTTTTACCTTGAGCACGGACGCATTGACATGGCTGAGCCATTCGGGCTGATCACGGTGACCCTCCAGGTCCATGCGGCTCACAAAAGTCTCATACCCGCCAACGATCACCATGATCAGCAGATTGGAGATCATGACGACGTCGATAAGGGCCAGCACCACCAACATGATGATGGTTTCATTGAGTGCCGTGGTGGTCGCAGTTTCCTTGTAGCCAATGCTGGAGATGAGGGCCTGCAACGCGGTCTGGCTTCCAAACGCTGCTTCCAGCAGATGGACCAGTTCAATCCAGAAGTGAAAGACATAGACGCCTTGTGCGGCAATCAGACCCAGGTACAGGGGCAACTGCAGCCAGCGGCTGGCAAAAATGAAACGGGGCAAGGGGCGAAGTTTGGTGGCGGATGTTTTTGGAGCGGGTGCGGTCATGTGATCGTTGCCATGGCTGAAGTGATCTTGCAATTGTAGGGCGACGCACTGTAAGCTTGAGGCCAGTCAGTGGCATGTAAGTGCAGTCCAACACCATACGCGCCAGTTCAAATTGACAACACAGGAGACATTCATGAGCACACAATCGTCCGGCATTGAATCCACGCTGGTTGAAAACCGGGTTTTTATGCCCAGCGACAGCATGGTCAAGAATGCCCGCATCTCCGGCATGGATGGCTACAACGCCTTGTGTGCCCAGGCCGAGAACGATTTTGAAGGCTTTTGGGCCAAGCTGGCCCGTGAAAACGTGGTGTGGAACAAGCCCTTCACGCGCACGCTCGACGAGTCCAACGCACCGTTCTACAAATGGTTTGACGATGGCGAGCTCAACGCATCGGCCAATTGCCTGGACAAGCACATGGGCACACCGGTGGAAAACAAGACCGCTGTGATCTTCGAAGCCGATGACGGAACCGTCACAAAGACCACTTACAAGGAGTTGCTGGCCCGCGTCAGCCAGTTTGCCAACGCGCTCAAGGCCGATGGCGTCAAGAAGGGCGACCGCGTGCTGGTCTACATGCCCATGACGCTGGAAGGTGTGATCGCCATGCAGGCTTGCGCCCGCATTGGTGCCACCCACAGCGTGGTGTTTGGCGGCTTCTCTGCCAAGGCGCTGCAAGAGCGCATCATTGACGCTGGCGCCGTTGCGGTCATCACCAGCAACTACCAGATGCGCGGTGGCAAAGAGCTGCCGCTGAAAGCCATTGTGGACGAAGGTCTGGCCATGGGTGGCTGCGAGTCCATCAAGAATGTATATGTCTACCAGCGCACGCAAACGGCCTGCAATATGGTGGCGGGCCGCGACAAAACCTTTGCCCAGGCGCTGGAAGGCAAAAGCACCGAGTGCGCACCGGTGCCGGTGGGTGCCGAGCACCCGCTGTTCATCCTTTACACGTCAGGCTCCACCGGAAAACCCAAGGGCGTGCAGCACTCCACGGGTGGCTATCTGCTGTGGGCCAAGCTGACCATGGACTGGACCTTTGACCTGAAGCCCGAAGATGTGTTCTGGTGCACGGCCGACATCGGCTGGATTACCGGCCATACCTATGTCGCCTACGGCCCTCTGGCCGCCGGTGCCACCCAGATCATTTTTGAAGGTGTGCCAACCTACCCCAATGCCGGGCGCTTCTGGCAGATGATCGAGCGCCACAAATGTTCGATTTTCTACACCGCACCCACCGCCATCCGCTCGCTGATCAAGGCGGCTGAAAGCGATGCCGCCGTGCACCCCGACCGCTCGGACCTTTCCAGCCTGCGCATTCTGGGCTCGGTGGGCGAGCCCATCAACCCCGAAGCCTGGATGTGGTACTACAAAAACATTGGTCACGAGAAGTGCCCGATTGTGGACACCTTCTGGCAGACCGAAACCGGCGGCCACATGATGACCCCGCTGCCTGGCGCCACTCCACTGGTTCCCGGAAGTTGCACGCTGCCGCTGCCAGGCATCATGGCCGCCATTGTCGATGAAGTGGGCAACGAAATCCCCAATGGCACCGGTGGCATCCTGGTGGTTCGCCGTCCTTGGCCGTCCATGATCCGCACCATCTGGAATGATCCCGAGCGCTTCAAATCCAGCTACTTCCCCGCAGAGATGGGCGGCAAGATGTATTTGGCGGGCGACGGCGCCGTGCGCAGTGCCGACCGGGGCTACTTCCGCATCACGGGCCGCATCGATGACGTGCTGAACGTTTCCGGCCACCGCATGGGTACCATGGAAATTGAATCGGCGCTGGTGGCCAAGTCCGACCTGGTGGCCGAGGCCGCCGTGGTGGGCCGTCCCGATGATCTGACGGGCGAAGCAATTTGTGCCTTCGTGGTGCTCAAGCGCTCACGCCCTAGTGGTGACGAGGCCAAGGCCATTGCCAAGGAGTTGCGCGACTGGGTGGCCAAGGAAATCGGCCCCATCGCCAAGCCCAAGGACATCCGCTTTGGCGAAAACCTGCCCAAGACCCGTTCCGGCAAGATCATGCGCCGTTTGCTGCGTTCGCTGGCCAAAGGCGAAGCCATTACACAGGATACGTCCACACTGGAAAATCCGGCGATTTTGGACCAGTTGGGCCAAGCCTACTAAGCGCCCGCTTCATGTCGCAAAAAAAGCCCGCAACTGCGGGCTTTTTTTGCGTCCGGCGACGTGCAAAAGGTGTGGCTAGTGAAGGCTTGGAGTACAGTGGAACTGGCTGTAGCATTGCACGCGGCTTAAACAGGAGTTTGCCATGTTGTTTGTCGGTTTGGGTCTGGTCTTGCTGGTCATGAAGTTTATGGAATTCGGCCCGGTCGCGATGTGGGACTGGTGGATTGTGCTGTCGCCCTGGGCCATGGCCGTGGCGTGGTGGGCATGGGCAGACTCCACGGGCTACACCAAACGCAAAGAAATGGAGCGGGAAGACGCCCGCCGCGACGCCCGAATCGAGCGCAGCCGCGAAGCCATGGGTATGCTCAGCCGCAAGAAGAAAAAGCGCTGAGCACACCGGGTCGCTTCAGTCGTCCAGCAACGAGAGATCGCGAACCGCACCCTTGTCCGCCGACATCACCAGTTTGGCATAGGCTTTGAGCGCCGCTGATACCTTGCGCGGGCGCGGCAAGGCGGGCTTCCAGCCTTTGGCGTCTTGCTCTGTTCGACGGCGGGCCAGTTCCTCGTCGGACAGCAGCACGTTGATGGATCGGTTCGGGATGTCAATGCGAATGCGGTCCCCATTGCGTATCAAGCCGATGGCACCGCCCGCAGCCGCTTCGGGAGAGGCGTGACCGATGGACAGGCCCGATGTGCCGCCAGAGAAGCGGCCGTCGGTAAGCAACGCGCAGGCCTTGCCCAAGCCTTTGGACTTGATATAGGAGGTCGGGTAGAGCATCTCTTGCATGCCAGGGCCGCCCTTGGGGCCTTCGTAGCGGACGATGACCACATCACCCGCCTTGACCGAGTCGTTGAGCACATGCTCCACCGCTTCGTCCTGTGATTCAGTCACGTGTGCGGGGCCTTCAAATACCAACAAGGAGTCGTCCACGCCTGCGGTCTTCACCACGCATCCATTGAGCGCGATGTTGCCAACCAGCACGGCCAGACCACCCTCTTGCGAATAGGCGTGTTCGCTTGATCGGATGCATCCCTCGGCGCGGTCCACGTCCAAACTGGGCCAGCGGGTGGCCTGGCTGAACGCGATCTGGCTGGGCTTGCCGGCAGGGCCGGCCTTGTAAAACTTCTGCACTTCTGGTGATTGGGTGCGCATGATGTCCCATAGGTCCAGTGCTTCCTTCAAAGTCTTGGTGTGGACCGTGGGAACGTCGGTGTGCAGTTTGCCGGCGCGGTCGAGCTCGCCCAGAATGGCCATGATGCCACCGGCGCGGTGCACGTCTTCGATGTGGTACTTCTGGGTGTTGGGGGCCACCTTGCACAGCTGGGGTACGGTGCGCGACAGGCGGTCAATGTCCTTCAGCGTGAAGTCGATTTCTGCCTCTTGGGCGATTGCCAGAATGTGCAGGATGGTGTTGGTGGAGCCACCCATAGCAATGTCCAGTGTCACCGCATTTTCGAAGGCCTTGAAGCCGATGGAGCGGGGCAGTACGCTGGCATCCTCTTGCTCGTAATAGCGCTTGCACAAATCGACCGCCAGACGGCCCGCGCGCTTGAACAGTTCTTCGCGGTCGGCGTGGGTGGCCACCACCGTTCCATTGCCTGGCAGGGACAAACCCAGCGCCTCGGTCAGGCAGTTCATCGAGTTGGCGGTAAACATGCCTGAGCACGAGCCGCAGGTGGGGCAGGCGGAGCGCTCCACCTCGGCCACCTCTTCGTCCGAAACATTGGAGTCGGCGGCCATCACCATGGCATCGACCAGGTCGAGCTTGATAACGCCCAGCTTGGTCTTGCCGGCTTCCATGGGGCCGCCCGAGACGAAAGTCACCGGGATGTTCAGCCGCATGGCGGCCATCAGCATGCCGGGGGTGATCTTGTCGCAGTTGGAGATGCACACCATGGCGTCCGCGCAATGGGCGTTGACCATGTATTCCACCGAGTCGGCAATGATGTCGCGGCTGGGCAGCGAGTACAGCATGCCGTCGTGCCCCATGGCAATGCCGTCGTCCACGGCGATGGTGTTGAACTCTTTGGCCACACCGCCAGCCGCTTCGATCTCGCGTGCGACCAGCTGACCGAGGTCTTTCAGGTGAACATGCCCCGGCACAAACTGGGTAAAGGAGTTGACGACCGCAATGATGGGTTTCGAGAAGTCGTCATCCTTCATGCCAGTGGCACGCCACAGCGCGCGGGCCCCCGCCATGTTGCGGCCGGCAGTGGTGGTTTTAGAGCGGTAGATGGGCATGGAGTGACCTTCGTGTTGGTGGGGTGGTATCGGCGGACCGTCGTGATTGCCAAATTATCCCCCAGCGCCAAAGGGGGGGCGATCAGAAGGGCCAAACGCTGTGGCATGCGCCATGCGTGCAAAATACGCGCATGCTTATTCATCCCCAAATCGACCCGGTTGCCGTGCAGATCGGCCCCATCGCTGTTCACTGGTATGGCCTGACTTACCTCGCGGCCTTTGCCCTGTTCATGTTTCTGGGCAGTCGCCGGCTGCGCCACGCTCCGTTCGCGTCCATCACCGGCCCCGGTGGCTGGGCCTATCGCGATGTCGAGGACATTCTGTTCATGGGCGTCATGGGGGTGGTGCTGGGTGGGCGTATCGGCTATTGCCTGTTTTACAAGCCGGCCTACTACCTGACCCACCCACTGGAGGTGTTGTATGTCTGGCAGGGCGGCATGAGTTTTCACGGGGGCATGCTGGGCGTGATCGCTGCGATGGTGTGGTACGCCACTTCGCGCAAAAAACCGTTCTGGCAGGTGGCCGATTTTGTGGCACCGTGCGTGCCGACCGGCCTGGCAGCAGGGCGGGTCGGCAACTTCATCAATGGCGAACTGTGGGGTCGCCTGGCCGATCCGACGCTGCCCTGGGGCATGGTGTTCCGGGGGGCCGGGGATTTGCCCCGGCATCCGTCGCAGGTCTACCAGTTTTTGCTGGAAGGGCTGCTGCTGTTTGTGTTGCTGTGGTGGTATGCCCGCAGGGCGCCCAAGCAGGGGCAGGTGGCGGCTGCCTTCTTGTTCGGCTATGGCGTGATGCGCTTTATCGCCGAGTTCTTCCGCGAGCCCGATGCCCACCTGGGGCTGTTGTCACTGGGCATGAGCATGGGCCAATGGTTGTGTGTGCCCATGATCCTGGGCGGCGCCGGCCTGTGGTGGTGGTTTGGCTCCCGCAGCCAGGCAAACCGCCCCTAGAAACATCCCGGACCCCCGGGTTTATCCCAGGGGAAGACCGCTTGCCAGAAGTTCTTCCCAGATCAATAATTATGCGTAATTACACAAAATAACCTGTAATTTTAAGAAATTCATGCGCCCGGTCCACAACTCCCTGCACGACGAGGTCGCGACCCTGCTGCGGGACCAGATCTTTGACGGCGACCTGCCGCCCGGCACCTTTATTGACGAGGCCGTGCTTTGCACCAACCTCAAGATCTCCCGCACACCGCTGCGCGAGGCTCTGAAGGTGCTGGCTGCCGAAGGCCTGGTGCGCCACGAGCCGCGGCGGGGCAGCTTTGTGAACCAGATCACCGAGCAGGACATGGATGAGATCTTTCCGGTGATCGCGCTGCTCGAAGGGCGCTGTGCCTTCGAGGCGGCGCGCAACGCGAGTGACGCCGACATTGCCGCGCTGGACGCCCTGCACACCCGGCTGCAGGAGCACGCCCGGGCCAAGCGCATCAAGGACTACTACGCCACCAACTACACCATCCACGAGGCCATCATCACGCTGGCCAACAACCGCTGGCTGGCCCAGGCGATTGCCGATCTGCGCAAGATCCTGAAGCTGGCGCGCCAGCAGCAGTTGTATGCGCCCGGACGGCTGGAGCAGAGCCTGGGCGAGCATCTGGCCATCTATGCGGCGCTGCGCAAGCGCGATGCGGAAGGCGCGGACGCCGCCATGCGCGAACACATCACGCGCCAACGCGAGGCCCTGCGCGCGCTGGCCCGTGAACAGAAAAGCCGGTTGCTCGCATGAACACGCCCCAGTGGATCAGCCGCAGCGTCTCGCGCTTGCTTCCAGCCGGAAGTCATGAGAAAAACGAGCCGTTAGCCCCCGCGGAATCTACACATGATGCTACTAAATCAGGAGTAAACCCGACCAAGCCCGTCCCTGAGGTGAGCCCGCGTGCGCGCTCCACCCAGGAGCGCCTGAAGGCCACGTTAGGCCAAAAAGACGAAGCGCTATCACCACGCGTCTTGCGGCGCACGCTGCAGGAGCTGCAGGCCATCATCGACCCACGGGTCAGCGAAGTCGAAGGCGGGCGCCGTGCCAAGGCCATCGCTGCCTGGTATGGAGGGGCTACCGCAGAGCGGCGCCGGGACCTGTGGCTGCTGATGAGCGAGCAGTTCGTTGCCGACCCCCAAAAAGTCAAGGCGGCGCAGGCCCAGTTCGCCGCCGCCGTGGGTACGCCGGACGAGGCGGTGGCCGAGGTCAACTACCGCCGCGCCACGGTGTCGCCGCGCCGGCGCATCCTCCAGCGCTTCAGTGTCTACCCCGGTGGCATCCAGTTCTTGGTGAACATGCGGGCCGACATGCAGTCCAGCCTGAAGCAGGACAAACGGTTGATGGCGCTGGATGTGGAGATGGAGTACATGTTCTCCACCTGGTTTGACGTCGGTTTTCTGGACCTGCGCCGCATCAGCTGGGACTCACCCGCATCCCTGATCGAAAAGCTGATCCAGTACGAGGCGGTGCATGACATCAAGAGCTGGGCCGATGTGAAGAACCGCCTGGACAGCGACCGCCGCTGCTACGGCTTCTTCCACCCGCGCTTGCCGGACGTGCCGCTGATTTTTGTGGAAGTGGCCCTGGTGGATGCCATCGCCAGCAACATCACGCCCTTGCTGGATGAGTTGGCGGCGGACGCCGACCTGAGCAAGGCCACCACGGCCATCTTCTATTCCATCAGCAATACCCAGGCCGGGCTGCGGGGTGTGAGCTTTGGGGATTCGCTGATCAAGCGGGTGGTAGAGTCGCTGAAAGAAGAGTTTCCCAAGCTCAAGATCTTCGCGACGCTGTCGCCGATTCCCGGTTTCCGCGCCTGGCTGGGCAAGAACATTGGCGGGCTGTTGGAGGCGCTGGACGACAAGGAGCGCACGGCATTGGGCCGTGCCGTCGGCTTTGAGCCACCGGGCGCCACGCACTTTCTGACTGCCGTCGAGTCCAACCTGCAATTGCCGGAAAAATCCGCGGTACGCCAGATGCTGATGCGCTGTGCTGCGCACTACCTGGGCCAGGCCCTGGTGGATGGCAAGCCCGTCGATGCCGTGGCCCGTTTCCACCTCGGCAACGGCGCACGCATCGAGCGCATCAACTGGGCGGGTGACCCATCGCCCAAGGGGCAAAAGCAGTCCTACGGGTTGATGGTGAATTACCTGTACGACCTGCACCGGCTGGACAAGCACCGGTCGCAATTGGCACAGGGAAAGATCCCGGTTTCGGGCGCGGTGCAACAGCTCTTCATCGGGGGATCCGGATGACAGCGTGTGCGAGAGGTTTGGCCATGGTGAACAAAAACAGGAGACTAGGATGCAATCAAATAAGCGCAACGGAAATTTGATGGCGGGCAACAGCTCTGCCAACGTGGGGCGGCGTCCCATACTGATCGCCGGACTGGCGGCGGCCTTTGTGTCGCCGTCGCGGGCCCAGCAGCGCTGGCCTGCGCGGCCGGTCAATGTGGTGGTGCCCTTCCCGGCGGGCGGTGGAACGGATGCGTTTGCCCGCCCGTTGTCTGCGCAGTTTGCCAAACTGAACGGCGTCCAGATGGTGATCGACAACCGGGGCGGCGCCGGTGGCACGCTGGGTGCAAGCATCGCGGCCAAGGCCAGCCCGGATGGCTACACCCTGTTCATGGGCGCGGTGCACCATGCGATTGCGCCGTCGATGTATCCCCGTCTGGACTACAACATCGAGACAGATTTCGTTCCACTCGCGTTGCTGGCAAACGTGCCACAGGTACTGGTGGTCAACCCGAAAAACGTTCCGGGCAACTTTGCTGCCTTCATGGCGCAGGTGCGGGCCAATCCGGGCAAGCTGAACTATGGATCCGCCGGTGGCGGCACGTCGCACCATTTGGCCGGTGAGCTGTTCAAGCAGCAGTCCAAGACCTTCATTACCCACATTCCATACCGCGGTGCGGGCCCCGCGTTGCAGGACCTGATGGCCGGCAATGTGGACATGATGTTCGATGGGCTGGGTTCCTCGGCGGCCCACATCAAGGGCGGGCGTATCAAGGCACTGATGGTTTCCGGGGCCAAACGCAATGCGGCCTTCCCCGATGTGCCCTGTGCGGCCGAGCTGGGGTTGCCCGACTACACGGTGACGACCTGGTATGGGCTATGGGCACCCAAAGGTACACCTGCTGATGTCCAGGCGCGGATTGTGGAAGAGGTGCGGCGCATCGGTGCTCAGGATGAGATCAAGCAGGCTTGGGCGGGCAACGGAGCCGAGTTTCCAAACCTGACCAGCCAGCAGTTCGGCAACTTTGTCAGTGCCGAGGTGAAACGCTGGGCCGCTGTCGTCAAGTCGTCGGGCGCCAAGCTGGACTGATCGGGAGCCGCGATGTCAGGGAAAGTATGGCTTGCAGTTGATGGCAGCTTGGCCAGGGTAACCATTGAGCATCCGGGCAAGCACAACGCCATGTCGCGTGCCATGTGGCGTGAGCTGCGTGCGGTGTTTGAGCAGATCCAGCGGGACGATGCGCTGACTGCGGTTGTGGTCGGCGGCCAGCAGCACTTCTGCGCGGGTGGTGATATCTCGGAGTACGCCGCCTTTCGCTTCAAAGAGGCCAGCCTGCGCGATTTTCACGAGAACGACGTGTGGGGCGGCCTGGGGGCCATGCTAGCCTGCGACGTGCCCATTGTGGCCAGGATAGACGGTAACTGCATGGGCGCGGGTGTGGAGATCGCCAGCTGCTGCGACATCCGCATCGCCAGCGACCGCGCCCGGTTCGGCGCGCCCATCGCCAAGCTGGGCTTTCCCATGGCCCCGCGCGAAGCGGCGCTGGTCATGCGTGTGGTGGGTGAACTGACCGCCAGGGAGATGCTGCTGTCGGCGGCCGTGCTGGACGCTGGCGAGATGAAGCAGCGTGGCTTTCTGAACCAGGTGGTGGGTGGTGACCTGCTGGAGTCGGCGGTGCACGCCTGCCTTGATCGCATGCGCACCCTGGCGCCACGCGCCGCGCGCCTCAACAAA
Organism: Rhodoferax sp.; assembly: GCA_030645355.1. Lineage (GTDB taxonomy): Bacteria > Pseudomonadota > Gammaproteobacteria > Burkholderiales > Burkholderiaceae_C > Allorhodoferax. The sequence goes on from JAUSNJ010000028.1 coordinate 39,230, forward strand.
CAGGCATTTCGTGCTCTAGCCCTCGCGGATATTGAACATGCAGCTACTGATTTAATAGCATTCGCCTACCACTATGCAGACTCCGCCGAACACCGGGAAGGTGTGACCGCGTTCACCGAAAAGCGCCCGCCGCGGTTTGCACCCTAGATTCATTTACACATCGTTTGACCCCATGAAGAACCAAAACCTGTTTGCTGCCCTGCGCGCGGCGTTTCCCGTCGACCTGGACTCGGTGGCGATTGAAACCGACAACGGCTTGAACTATTCCTGGCGTGATCTGGAGCGCGCGACTGCCATGCTGGCCAATCTGCTGGAGTCGCTGCAATTGCCCGCAGGCGCCCGCATTGCCGTGCAGGTGGACAAGTCGGTGGAGGCGCTGATGCTGTACCTGGCAACCCTGCGGTCCGGGTACGTTTTCCTGCCATTGAATACTGCCTACCAGAGCGCGGAGATTACGTATTTTGTTGGCGACGCCGAGCCTGCAGTCGTGGTCTGTGCACCGAAGAACTTTGGCTGGGTCAGCAAGATCGCCTTTACCGCTGGCACGCAGCATGTGTTCACGCTGGGAGATGACCGCAACGGCTCGCTGCTGGAGCGCGCAGCACACCACAGCGACCAGCACGCGGTGGTGGAGCGGCGCGCCGACGATCTGGCCGCCATTCTCTATACCAGCGGCACCACCGGGCGCAGCTAGGGCGCGATGCTGTCGCATGGCAACCTGTTGAGCAATGCGCGGGTGCTGAAGGACTACTGGGCTTGGCAGCCCGGGGACGTGCTGATGCACGTGTTGCCCATCTTCCATGTGCACGGCTTGTTTGTTGCAGTGCACGGCGCGCTGCTCAACGGCAGCAAGATGATCTGGATGGCCAAATTCGAGCCGCGCCAGGTGTTGCAGAAGTTGCCAGAGGCCACGGTTTTCATGGGAGTCCCCACGCTGTATGTGCGGCTATTGGCTGAGCCCGGTCTGGACCGGCAGGCCACGCGCAACATGCGGCTGTTCATTGCCGGTTCGGCGCCCCTGTTGATTGAAACCTTCAGGGAATGGCAGACCCGCACGGGTCACACCATTCTGGAGCGCTACGGCATGAGCGAGACGGCGATGCTGACCTCCAACCCTTACGCGCCCGACGCGCGTTACGGCAACCAAAGCGAGCGCCGCGGAGGCACGGTGGGGTTTCCATTGCCGGGCGTTCAACTGCGGGTGCAGGACGACGCTGGTACCTCACTGCCAGCCGGGCAGGTGGGTGGCATTCAGGTCAAGGGCCCCAATGTTTTTGCCGGCTACTGGCGCATGCCCGAAAAGACCCGGGAGGAATTCACGGCCGATGGCTTTTTCAAGACCGGCGACGTGGGCCGCATCGACAGCGATGGCTATGTGACCATCGTGGGGCGCAGCAAGGATCTGATCATCAGCGGCGGCTACAACGTGTATCCGGCGGAGATTGAGGGGTATATCAATACGCTGCCCGGCGTGGCCGAGAGCGCGGTGGTGGGGGTTCCGGATGTGGATTTTGGTGAGGTGGGCGTCGCGGTGGTGATTGCCAAACCGGGTGCGCAAGTGGATGCGGCAAAAATTCTTGCTGCTCTCAAGACAATGCTGGCAAACTTCAAGGTACCCAAGCGTTGCTACGTGGTGCAGGAACTGCCGCGCAACGCCATGGGCAAGGTGCAAAAAAACCTGCTGCGCAGTCACTATGGCAGTGAAACCTGATATGGGGTCAGACCATGAAAGTGTTGCAAATCGTTCTTCGCCAGCCCACGGTCAGTGTGGAGGATTTTTCGTCGCTTGCGGCCATACAGCCCAACCTGGTGCTGGTTTTTGGTTCGGTGGATGCCATTCGTCAGGGGGCCGCAGCCATTGAACAGGCGTTTCCAACGGCCACACGCGCCGGATGTTCGACGGCAGGAGAAATCTCGGAAAAAGGTGTGGAGGATGGCTCGCTGGTAGTCACCGCGCTGCATTTTGCACATACACGCATTGCACAGTCGAGTACCGTTTTGTCGGGGATGGACGACTCGTTTGCTGCCGGCAAGCGATTGGCGTCCGGGTTGCCCATTGGGGGGTTACGCGCGGCTCTGATCTTTGGACAAGGTGTGCAGATCAACGGCAGCGCCGTTCTCTCGGGCATGACCGAGATTCTCGGACCCAGGCTGCCCATCACCGGTGGCTTGGCAGGCGATGGTGGGGCGTTCGCGCAGACGTGGGTTCTGGACGAACAGGGCGTCAGCAGCAACCGCCTGACCTGCGTGGGGCTGTACGGTGATGCGTTGGAGTTTTCCCATGGCTCATTTGGCGGCTGGTCGCCGTTTGGGCCGGCACGCAAGGTCACACGGTGCGAGAACAACGTGCTGTTTGAACTGGATGACGAGTCCGCCCTGGCAGTCTACAAGCGCTATCTGGGAGAGCACGCCAGCGGATTGCCAGCCTCCGGCTTGCTGTTCCCGTTTGCCATGCTGGGTAGCGACCATACGGAGGTGGGTCTGATCCGGACGATTTTGGGCGTTGACGAGGCGGCCGGAAGCCTGACGCTGGCCGGCGACATCAATGCTGACGGGTACCTGCGTCTCATGCACGCCAGCACGGACGCCCTGGTGGACGGGGCCGAAGCTGCCGCCGAGGCTGCCAAGGCGATGCAGGCCAACCCGGGTCAGGGGCTGGCATTGCTGGTCAGCTGCGTGGGCCGCAAGCTGGTCATGGGCGGGCGGGTCGACGAAGAGGTCGAAGCAGTGGGCGATGTGTTTGGCAAGGGCGCGACCCTGGCAGGGTTTTATTCCTATGGCGAGATGAGCCCGTTTACGAATGGGGTAGAGTGCAAGCTGCACAACCAGACCATGACCATCACTTACATCGCTGAAACAGCCTGATTGAAGGCGTCGGCGGATTGCATGCACAAGCTACTCGCTCGCCAGATCAAACGTGTACTGGATGTAGACCCTGCAGAGCTGAACGCATTGCAGAGCGAGTTGGCTCGGTTGGCGGCCAGCGGAGCGGTGTCGCCGCAAGCCAGTCGGCTGCTCCATGGTTTGCCTGTTTTCTTGCAGCGGGTCGACGAGGCGTACCAGCAAAGTGACCGCGACCTGGAGCTCAAGACGCGCAGCCTGGAGTTGAGTTCGGTAGAACTGACCGAAAAGAACGCCCGCTTGCGTGAAGACCTGGCCAGCCGCACGCGTGCCATCGACTCCTTGCGTGCGTCAGCCCGTGATCTGATGGCATCGATCGACATGGACCAGACCCTGGCGGCCGACGACAACCTCGAGACACTCTCGACACTCATGCGCGATCTGGTTCGCCAGCATGAAGAGAGCCAGCGCGACCTGCAGGCCGCCTTGACGGATCTGGCCTACCAGAAATTTGCACTCGACCAGCACGCCATTGTCAGCACTACCAATCTGAATGGCGACATCATTTACGCCAATGACAAGCTGTGCGAGATCAGTGGCTATACGCGCACCGAGCTGTTGAACCAGAACCACCGGATCATCAACTCCGGTGTCCATCCACGCGAATTTTTCACGAACCTTTGGGAGATGATTACCGCCGGCATGGTGTGGCATGGCGAGATCTGCAACCGCAACAAGTCAGGCGGTCTCTACTGGGTCGATGCCACGATCGTGCCGTTGGCGGACGAGACTGGCAAACCCACGATGTTTATTGCGATCCGCACGGACATCACGCAGCGCAAGCGCATGGAGGGTTCGGTCAAAGCGGCAGAGGCCCGTTTGCGCCATATCACCAATACGGTGCCTGGTGTGGTGTTTCAATGGCATGTGGCCCCGGATCACTACCACTTCACGTTTGTCAGTGAGCGGGTGCGTGAGGTGCTAGGTTTCACGCCCGAAGCATTGAAAGCGGACTCATCCCTTTCAACCAACCAGATCTTTGCAGAAGACCGTGCCCGCGTCATCCATGGCGTATTGGACGCGGCCCGGCGCCGCGCCATCTGGCGTGGCGAGTACCGGATCAATGTGGCGGGCGAAGCCTTGCGCTGGATTCGTGCGGAAATCGATCCCGAGCCCGACCTGGCCCCTGACGGCGCTACGGTGTTCACCGGAATCTGGCAGGATGTGACGGCACTCAAGGAAGCCGACGCGCGCCTGCGGGAAGTGACAGAGAACATACCGGTGGCGGTGTTCCAGTACTACATCGAGCCGGGCGGGAAATTCAAGATCACGTTCATGAGTGACTCCATCGAGGCAATTTGTGGCGTGCGGGCGGACGCTATCCTGGAGACCCCCGGTTTGTTGCCCGAGCGCGTGCACCCTGACGACCGGGCCCTGTTTGCAGCGGGCCTGGGTGCGGCCGATGCCCGGGCGCGTGCGCAGGCCGTGGACTTTCGCATGCTGCACCAGCAAACCGGCGCCATGGTCTGGGTGCACGGTGAGGCCCATCCGCGTCAGCTCAGCCATGGTGGCTGGGTGTGGAATGGCTACTTTACCGACATCACCGATTCCAAGCATGCCGCGGCCGAGTTGCAAAAGGCCAAGGACGATGCAGTGGCTGCCAGCCGCGCCAAATCAGACTTTTTGGCCAACATGAGCCACGAAATCCGCACGCCCATGAACGGCGTGATTGGCATGACGGATCTGCTGCTGGATACGTCTCTGGACGCAGAGCAACGGGAATACCTGGGCGTTGTCAAGGCCTCGGCGGATGCCCTGCTGCGGGTGATCAACGACATACTGGACTTCTCCAAGATTGAAGCCGGCAAACTCCTGATTGAAAGCATTCCGTTCAATTTGGGGCAGTCGGTGGCCGAGACGATGAAGGCTGTCGCCTTGCGCGCCAACCAGAAGGGTCTCGAGCTGGTGTTTGACATCGCACCGGATGTTCCCAACGCGGTGCTGGGTGATCCCGGCCGGTTGCGCCAAATTCTGGTCAACATCATTGGGAACGCCATCAAATTCACCGAAAAAGGTGAGATCGTTTTGCGGATCGTCTGTGCATCGCAGGATGGCAACCACATTGAGCTGCACCTGTCGGTCAGCGATACGGGAATCGGTATTCCGGCAAGCAAGCTTGGTGCGATCTTTGATGCGTTCTCCCAGGAGGACAGCTCGACCACGCGCAAGTATGGCGGCACGGGACTGGGGCTTACCATCTGCGCCCGACTGGTAGCAGCGATGGGAGGGCGCATCTGGGTGGAAAGCGAAGTTGGAAGGGGCAGTACATTCCACTTCACGCTGCAATTGGAGCAAGACAGAAGTGCAGGTGTGACGGGTGTGTCCGTGGCCCACTTTGAAGGCACTCGGGTGCTGATCGTTGATGACAATGCGGTCAATCGCCTGGTGTTGTCACGGTCTCTGGAAGCGCAGGGCATCATCACTTTTTCCGTCGCATCGGGCCAGGAGGCCTTGGGCTGGTTGGTCGATGCGCCAGCGCGGGGTGATTCCTGCGATCTGGTACTGCTGGATGCGCAAATGCCCGGGATGGATGGATTCACCGTTGCGGAGCGAATCCTGCAAATGCCGCTATGCGTGAAGATGCCCATCATCATGCTGTCGTCTGCTGGAATCAAGGGTGACGCCCAGCGTGCAAGTGACGTTGGTATTGTGGGTTATCTGAGCAAGCCGATTGCACGTGACGAGTTGCTGCAAGCTCTGACCCAAGTATTGAATTTGCAGGGTGACCCGCACCAGGCGCTGGTTACCAGCCACTCGATCCGCGAGAGCCAGGTGCTGCTGAATGTGCTGCTGGTTGAGGACCACGCCATCAATCAGAAATTGGCGGTTACCCTGCTCGAGCGTTGGGGGCACCATGTGGAAGTGGCGTCCAATGGCCAGATTGCGCTGAACAGGGTCGCGAATCGGCAGTTTGATGTCATTTTGATGGACATGATGATGCCAGTCATGGATGGATTGGAGGCGACCCGTCATATCCGCGCGGCGGAAACAGGCCGACGGACTCCCATCATCGCCATGACGGCGAATGCCATGGCATCGGATCGGGATCGGTGTCTGGCTGCAGGCATGGATGACTACATATCCAAGCCAATCAAGGCACCGGAACTGCAGCAGATGCTGCAGCACTATGCGGCGGGCCACGCGCTCGCACTGCAAAGTCGACACGCCGCGTTGCCCGTCACTCCCCAACAGGCCATGTTGTTTGACTATGCAGCCGCCATGACCCAGGTCGATCAGGAGGTGCTTGGGATCATTGCGCAAGCATTTGTTGAACAGTGGCCCAATGATCTTGCAAAAATGCGCGAGGGACTGGAAGTGGGTGATTTGCAGGTGGTGCTGCACGTTGCACATGCCCTCAAGGGCACGCTGTCCATGTTTGGTGCCAAGCCGGCCAGTGACCTGGCCCACCAGATTGAACAGAACGCCATGCGCTCGGACGCGGCTGGGGCTGGCACGCTTCTGCCGGCGCTGGTGATTGAAATGGACCGATTGATTCCTGTCATTCCTCTGGAAGGCGCAGTGTGATTAAGATACACCAAGACAAGAGAGGATGAATCCCAGTGGCTCACCACGTGCTGATCGTCGATGACACCGAAATCAACCTCATTCTTTTCGCCGCTCTGGTGAAGAAGCTGGATGATTGCGTGCCCCACACCTTTGCGCAGGCGCGGGATGCACTCAGTTGGGCGCAGGACAACGACCCTGATCTGGTAATCGTGGACTACATGATGCCCGACATGGATGGTTTGGAGTTTATTCGTGCACTGCGTGAGTTGCCGGGACGGGACGCAGTGCCCGTCGTGATGATCACGGCCAACGACCAAAAGCAATTGCGTTATCGGGCACTGGACCTCGGGGCCAACGATTTCCTTACCAAACCGGTGGACAAAGTGGAGTTTCTCGCCCGTACCCGCAATATGCTGCAGGTCAGTGATGCACGCAAACAGCTTGCCGATCGCGCTAGTTGGCTGGCAGACGAAGTCCGCAAGGCAACGGCCGAAATCCTGGCACGTGAGCGCGAGACGGTTTTTAGGCTGTGCAAGGCTGCCGAGTACCGAGATCCCGAGACCGGAGCGCACATTCTGCGCATGGCCCACTACTCACAATTGATCGCCCGAGGATTGGGCTTGTCTATCACTGACCAGGATCTGTTGCTGGAAGCAGCACCCATGCACGATATTGGCAAGGTCGGTATCGCCGACAAGATACTGCTCAAACCCGGTCGTCTTGATGCCGATGAGTTTGAAGTGATGAAGCAGCATGCCATTTATGGCTACGAGTTACTGCACGGAAGCTCTTCAAGGGTTTTGCAGGCCGGCGCAGAGATCGCGCGCGGTCACCATGAGAAGTTTGATGGCTCGGGTTACCCGGGCGGAATCGCTGGCTCCGATATTCCGATCTTCAGCCGTATCGTCGCGGTAGCGGATGTCTTTGACGCGCTGACTTCCGAACGGCCCTACAAGAAGGCTTGGACCCTGGAGGCCGCTGTTGACTTTCTGGTCCAGGGTTCAGGCAGTCACTTCGATCCCCAGTGCGTGCAGGCATTCCTGAACGCCTGGGACGATGTCATGGAAATCCGGGGGCGTTACCAGGAAGAAGTCTAGGTGCGCCCCTGGGCCGCCTTATTTGAGTATGAGTACTGGAATAGTCGCGTGGGTCAGGACATGCTGGGTTTCGCTGCCCAGCAGTAAGCGTTTGATGCCTTTTCGCCCATGGGACGCCATCACCACCAGGTCGCACTGGTGCTTTTTGGCGGCCGACAACAACGCATCAGATACCACATCGGACTTGACGGTCAACGCCTTGGCGACCACGCCTTTGGCCAGTGCAGCCTTCTTGACGGCGTCAACCACGGCCTGACCCTCTTCGGCCCATTGCGATTCGACTCGGCGCACTTCCTCGGGCTGCAGGGCGATGCCGCCCTCAAAATAGCTCTGGGGATAACGCGGAACCACCTTGATGGCCACCAGTTCTGCACCACAGAGGGCGGCCAGATCAATGGCGGTCTTGACGGCCTTTTTTGACAGGGTCGAGCCATCGGTGGCCACGAGTATGCGTTGGTACATGCGTCTGCTCCTTGTAAATTGTGAGTCATCAGGTTACTCTGCCTAGCTTATGCAGTCTTGATTTACATCAAGTGACAAGCAAACCTTAACCGGCACACTTCGAGCCCATGCCTTCCGTCGACACCGTGTCTCCACCCTTGCCAGCCCCGCAACCCCACGCACGCGAGGCGCTCGCGTTGCTGGACGATCCGCAGGAGTGGAGTGCTTTCAGTCGACCGTCCGCGCAAGGGCCGGGGTGCTGGGAGTCCAGCGTGGTGATTGAGGGCATGCACTGTGCTGCGTGTTCGCTGACGGTCGAAGAGGCACTGAGCCGGATTCCCGGCGTTCTGAGCGCGCAGGTCGGTGCGGCCAGCCACAGGGCCAAAGTCACTTGGTCCGCGTCCCAGGTTCTGCCCTCGGTTTGGATGCAAGCGGTGCAAACCAGCGGTTACCGTGCGGTGCCCGCCAACGATGTATTTGCCAGTGAACGGCGCAAACTGGAGACTCGTCAAGCCCTGTGGCGTTGGTTGGTGGCCGGCCTGTGCATGATGCAGGTCATGATGTATGCCTACCCCGCCTACGTCGCCCATCCCGGTGACCTGACCGCCGAAATGGAGCAGCTGTTGCGTTGGGCTTCCTGGGTGCTGAGTTTGCCGGTCATGCTCTTTTCTTGCGGTCCCTTCTTCCGCAATGCCGTGCGTGACATCGCCCAAGCGCGCGTCAGCATGGATTTGCCGGTGGCGCTGGGCATCTTCATTACCTTTGCAGTCAGTACGGCAGGAACCTTTGAACCACAAGGTACCTTCGGGCGCGAGGTCTATTTTGACTCGCTCACGATGTTCGTGTTCTTTCTGCTGACGGGGCGCTGGCTCGAATTGCGCCTGCGTGACCGCACCGCAGGCGCACTGGAGGCGTTGATGAACCGCTTGCCCGATAGTGTGGACCGGTTGTCGCCCGATGGTGAGTTCGTCCGGGTCGCCGTGCGTCGTATCGTCGTTGGCGATGTATTGCGGGTCTATCCGGGAGAAGCCTTTGTCGCCGACGGCCTGCTGCAAAGCGGAGAGACACTGGTTGATGAAGCCCTGTTGACTGGCGAATCGCGACCACTTGCGCGTGGAGTCGGTGCCCATGTATTGGCCGGTAGTCACAACCTCAGCGGCACCGTGCAAGTACGGGTTGAGCAAATGGGGGCTTCCACACGGTTTGCGCAGATTGTGGCCTTGATGGAAAGCGCGTCGACCACCAAGCCGGAGGGTGTCTTGCTGGCTGACCGGCTGGCCAAGCCGTTTCTGATCGGCGTCCTGCTGGCGGCGGCGGGTGCCTGTGCCTGGTGGTGGGGCCGTGATCCAGGACATGCGCTGATGGTGGCCGTGGCGGTGCTGGTGGTGACTTGTCCGTGTGCCCTGTCCCTGGCGACACCCGCAGCCATGCTTGCGGCAGCCGGCGCGTTGGCTCGCGGTGGCGTGATGGTGCGCAAATTGCAGGCACTGGAGGCGCTGGCCAACGTTGACACGCTGGTATTTGACAAGACCGGCACCTTGACACGTGACGCGATGGTTGTCGAGGCGATTGATGTGCGAGAAGGTGTTTCCGCCGACGAGGCACTCGCCATGGCCGCGGCTCTGGCACGGCACTCCTTGCACCCCGTGTCGAGAGCGTTGGTTGTTACGCACGCCAACCGTGAATCGGCTCCTTCAAGCAGTCGTTTGTGGTCTTGCGATGCGGTTACAGAGACGCCAGGACGCGGGCTTTCTGGATCGGCTACGGGTGGGCATGGCGGCAGCGATGCGCGGGTCGTTTCGCTGCGCCTGGGCTCAGCAGGTTTTTGTGCGGTTTCGGCCCACAATTCATCTGGCTTGCACTCGTATCTCAGTGACGATCAGGGTTGGCTTGCCACCTTCTCACTGGCCGAGGATCTGCGTCCGCAGGCTGCTTTGGTCATTGCTTCGCTGGCAGAGCTTGGCGTTACGGTGCACATGCTTTCGGGTGACAGTGTGGACTCGGTAGCCCGCGTCGCCGCCCAGGCGGGAATCGCGCACGTACGTGGAGCGTGTACGCCCGACGACAAACTCGCCTGTGTGCGCGCTTTGCAGGCTCAGGGGCATCGTGTTGCCATGGTGGGGGATGGTCTAAACGATGGTCCCGTTCTTGCGGGGGCGAACGTGTCGTTTGCCTTTGGGCAAGCGGTTCCATTGGCGCAGGCGAAAGCTGACTTTGTAGTCCTCGGCGAGAAGTTGATGAGCGTGGTGCACACTGTGAAACTTGCACAGAGGACCCTGCGCATCGTTCGCCAGAATCTCTGGTGGGCGCTGGTCTATAACGCGGCCTGTGTGCCATTGGCCGTGATCGGACTATTGCCGGCCTGGTTGGCGGGTCTGGGAATGGCCACCAGTTCGTTGGTCGTCGTGCTCAATGCCCTGCGCTTGGCTCGAAATTTGAGTACTGAAAAGGCTATCTGATGGACATTTTGTATTTGTTGATTCCCCTGTCTGTTGTGTTGGTGTTCTTTATTTTGGGCGGCCTTTGGTGGGCCATACATAGGGGCCAGTTCGAAGATATCGAGGCCGAGGGTGAAAGGATCCTGAAAGATTCTTAACTAATCTTAAGAACTTTTAGGTGGGTTTGACATGGGTCAACCTCTACGCGTAAAGCCCCGGTAAAAATCCCAGCAGGTTTTAATAGGAAAGAGGTAAAAATGGCATTTGCAAATCAACAGGCAACTGTATACAACGACACCGTTGTACGCCAGTTCGCCATCATGACGGTGGTTTGGGGTGTGGTTGGCATGCTGGTCGGCGTCATCATCGCCGCGCAGCTTGCTTGGCCTGAACTGAACCTGGGTATTCCATGGTTGACCTACGGGCGACTACGACCATTGCACACCAACGCGGTGATTTTTGCGTTTGGCGGCTGTGCATTGTTTGCCACGGTTTATTACGTTGTGCAGCGTACCTGCCAGGTACGCTTGTTCAGCGACAAGCTGGCGGCCTTCACCTTTTGGGGTTGGCAGTTGGTCATTGTGGCTGCAGCCGTCTCTTTGCCGCTGGGTTACACCACTGGCAAGGAATATGCGGAGCTGGAGTGGCCGGTTGACATCCTGATCACGCTGATCTGGGTGGCCTATGCAGTTGTGTTCTTCGGTACCGTTGGTACACGCAAGGTCAAGCACATCTACGTGGCCAACTGGTTCTTTGGCGCGTTCATCATCGCTGTCGCGATTTTGCACATTGTCAACAGTGCGGAAATTCCTGCAGGCCCCCTGAAGTCCTACTCGGCCTACGCCGGTGTCCAGGACGCCATGATCCAGTGGTGGTACGGCCACAACGCGGTGGGCTTTTTCCTGACCGCAGCTTTCCTGGGCATGATGTACTACTTCATCCCCAAGCAAGCCGGTCGCCCTGTTTACAGCTACCGCCTGTCCATCGTCCACTTCTGGGCGCTGATCTTCACTTACATGTGGGCGGGTCCTCACCACCTGCACTACACCGCGCTGCCTGACTGGACCCAGTCGGTCGGTATGGTGTTCTCCTTGATTCTTCTGGCTCCCAGCTGGGGCGGCATGATCAACGGCATCATGACCCTGTCCGGCGCTTGGCACAAGCTGCGTGACGACCCCATCCTGCGTTTCCTGATCGTGTCCCTGTCCTTCTACGGCATGTCCACCTTCGAAGGTCCCATGATGTCCATCAAGACGGTTAACGCATTGAGCCACTACACCGACTGGACCGTGGGTCACGTGCACTCCGGCGCCCTGGGTTGGGTGGGTCTGGTGTCCATGGGTTCCCTGTACTACCTGATTCCCCGCCTGTTCGGCCAGAAGCAGATGTACAGCGTGAAAGCCATTGAAGTGCACTTCTGGACTGCCACCATCGGTATCGTTATCTACATTGCTGCCATGTGGATTGCCGGGGTAATGCAAGGTCTGATGTGGCGCGCTATCAACGCTGACGGCACTTTGACCTACACCTTTGTTGAGTCGGTCAAGGCGACGTACCCGTTCTATGTGCTGCGTTTGTTGGGTGGTTTGCTGTACCTCACCGGTATGGTGATCATGCTCTGGAACACTTTGAAGACAGCTACTGCGGGTCGTGCAGTGGATGTGAACATTCCAGCTGCTGTTGCACACGCTTAAGAGGAAATCAACATGGCTAATCAAAATACAAACTCTGGGCTGTCGCATGCTGCGATCGAGACGAACAACTTCTTGATGATCGTCCTCATCCTGTTGGTTTTGCTGGTTGGTGGACTGGTGGAAATTGTTCCACTGTTCTTCCAGAAGTCCACCACGGAACCCATCAAGGGCATCCAGCCCTACACTGCACTGCAGTTGGCGGGTCGTGACATCTACACGCGTGAGGGTTGCTACAACTGCCACTCGCAGATGATCCGCCCATTCCGGGCCGAGACACTGCGTTATGGTCACTACTCGGTGGCCGGCGAGTCTGTCTATGACCATCCATTCCAATGGGGCAGCAAGCGCACGGGCCCGGATTTGGCCCGTGTCGGTGGCAAGTACAGCGACGAATGGCACCGCACCCATCTGATCAATCCGCGTGATGTGGTGCCTGAGTCGAATATGCCTGCCTACGCATGGCTGGACAAGAACCAGGTGGACGCGGCGGTCATGCCCGCTCACATGAAGGCTCTGCGCACCGTTGGCGTTCCTTACACCGATGAGCAAATCTCCAAGGCAGCGGAAGACGTCAAGGGCAAGACCGAGCTTGACGCGATGATTGCCTACCTGCAGGTATTGGGCCTGGCACTCAAGTAAGTCAAGGAGTTGTATATGGACATCGATATCAACACCCTTCGATCCGTGGCCACGGTGGCCAGTTTTATTACCTTCATCGGCATAGTGTGGTGGGCTTGGTCCAAGCGCCGAGCTGACGACTTCTCTGAAGCCGCAAATCTGCCGTTTGAGCAGGACTGACCCCAGAAAAAGGATTTGAAATGAGTGACTTTACAAGCAACTTCTGGTCGGTTTACGTTGCCGGCATCACGCTGGTGAGTTTTCTTGCCTGCGCGTTACTGTTGTGGTTCTGCGGCAAGGCAAATGCCTTGACCGCGAATGACAACACCACCGGCCACGTGTGGGACGGTGATTTGCGTGAAATGAACAACCCCCTGCCTCGCTGGTGGGTATGGTTGTTCGTCATCACGATTGTGTTTGCCCTCGTCTATCTGGTCATGTACCCTGGTTTGGGTAGCTTTGGCGGAAAGCTCGGTTGGAGCCAGGCGGACCAATACAAGGCTGAAGTGGAGAAAGGCGAGCGTGAAGTGGCACCGTTGTATGCAAAATTCGCTGCGATGAAGCCTGAAGACGTTTCGCGTGACCCACAAGCCCAGGCAATCGGTGAGCGTTTGTTCATGAACAACTGTTCACAGTGCCATGGCTCGGACGCACGCGGTGCCAAGGGCATTCCCAATCTGACGGACGGTGACTGGCTGCATGGCGGCACGCCCGAAAAGATCACGGAAACCCTGACACTGGGACGTATCGGAAATATGCCTCCGATGGCGGCAGCTGTGGGTACTGCTGATGATGTGAAGAATGTGGCCCACTACGTACTGAGCCTGTCCAACAGTCCGCACGATTCTGTGCGAGCGAACTTGGGCAAGGAAAAGTTCGTAGCCTGTGCGGCTTGCCACGGAATGGACGGCAAGGGCAATCAAGCCTTGGGCGCTCCTAACCTGACAGACAACATCTGGCTCCACGGTTTTGGCGAGAACGCCATTGCTGCAATGGTCAACAACGGCAAGGTCAACCAGATGCCGGTCCAGGCTGATCGTCTGAATGCCAGCCAGATTCAAGTGTTGGCGGCCTATGTCTGGGGTTTGTCGAATAGCGGCAAAGCCAAGTAGCCAGACGCCGTTGAAAGTGCATTCTTTTGCAAGCCGCGGAACCTTCTCAACGTAAAGTCATACCGATTGTTCTGTCTCAGGACACCGGGCCGGTAACGCTCCCGGCGGGTGTACCTGTCGAGATGGTTTCGCTGTACGAAGCCCATAAGAAGATCTACCCGCGCAGCGTTTCGGGTTTGTTCTCCAACTGGCGTTGGGGCATAGTTTTCCTGACCCAACTGGTTTTTTATGGCCTGCCATGGCTGGAATGGGGCCAGCGGCAGGCCGTGCTGTTTGATCTGGGCGCACGGCGCTTTTACATCTTCGGCCTGGTCCTGTATCCGCAGGACTTTATCTACCTGACCGGCATACTGGTCATCTCTGCGCTGTCGCTGTTCCTGTTCACCGCAGTGGCCGGGCGCTTGTGGTGTGGCTATGCCTGCCCGCAAACCGTGTACACCGAAATTTTTCTCTGGCTGGAAAAGAAGACCGAAGGAGATCGATCAGCGCGCATGCGTCGTGATGCCGGGCCCTGGACCGGTGACAAAGCCCTGCGCAAGGTGTCCAAGCATGTGCTGTGGCTGGCCGTGGCACTGTGGACGGGATTTACCTTTGTAGGTTATTTCACTCCGATCAAGGTTTTGGGCACCGAGTTTCTGCAATTGCAGATGGGTACCTGGGAAATTTTTTGGTCACTGTTTTACGGATTCGCTACCTACGGCAACGCCGGTTTCATGCGCGAGCAGGTCTGTAAGCACATGTGTCCCTACGCCCGCTTCCAGAGTGCCATGTTCGACAAGGACACGCTGATCGTCACTTACGACGCGGAGCGCGGTGAGCCCCGCGGTGCCCGCTCCAAGAGAGCCGACCTGTCGACGCTGAACCTGGGCGCCTGTGTGGACTGCAGCCTGTGCGTGCAGGTCTGTCCCACCGGCATCGACATCCGCAAGGGCCTGCAATACGAGTGCATAGGCTGTGGCGCCTGTGCCGACGTCTGCGACACCGTGATGGACAAGGTGGGCTACCCGCGCGGCTTGGTGAAGTATTCCACGCAGAACGCGGTGAGCCAACACTGGACCAAGGGTCAAACCCTGCGCCATGTGTTGCGGCCACGGGTACTCGTCTATTCCGCCATTCTGGGTGCAGTGGTGCTGGCCATGGTAGTGAGCCTGGCGCTGCGCACGCCGTTCAAAGTAGATGTTGTGCGCGACCGTGGCGTCCTGGCCCGTATCGTGGACGGCGGCCAGATTGAGAATGTTTACCGCCTGCAGATCATGAACGCCACCGAGGCTACGCAACGCTTTGATATCTCGGTGGAAGGGTTGCCAGGATTGACGATTGCGTCGGATGGCGACACCAGTATTGCTTCCACGCAGGCCCGATGGGTAGCGGTGAGGGTGCTGGCGCCGTATGATGTCGCCAGTGCTGGCTCGCATACGATTCACTTCTCGGTTACGGGTCAGGGTTCCCTGGGTCGAGTCTCCGAGAAGTCAGTTTTCATTGTTCCCCGATAAGGATTGAATATGACAAATTCGAAGCCAATGCCTCCTACGCCATCCAGTCCTTGGTGGAAACACGGGCATGTGTGGTTGGTGATTTCTGGTCCCGCCATTGTGGTGGTTGCATCGTTTGTAACTTATTACCTTGCAGCATCAGGTCAGGACCCCGTTCTGGATGAAGACTACTACCGCAAGGGCGTAGAGATCAACAAGACCCTGCAGGACAATCCAGCCAGTCTGGCTCCGGCCACGCAGGCTCGAAACCATGCCGCCACCGGTGTGAAATCGCCGAGGTAGACCATGTTGCAACAACGATTGATGTGGATTCTCTGGCCTGCGTTCCTGATGGCGGGCGTACTGGAAATGCTGGTCTTTGCCCTGGTGGATCCGCAGGATCTGCACTGGTTCGGCATGCCCCTGGACTGGTCACGCCAGGCCACCTACACCATAGCTTTTTTTGTCTTTTGGGGCGTTGCCGTGGTGTCCAGCGGGTTGACAACCCTTCTGGCCATGTCGCCATTTGAGGTCAATCGCTGCCCCTTGCCCGATACCGACCGCCCTGATGGATGCCCCAAGCAAGGCGCTTGCTGAGCGACTTGCCCAGCGATCCGTTAACCGCCAACTTTGGAGTTAACGATTTCTTTGAGTTTTTCGGTGTCAATAATGCGGACGTGGCGCTGCTTGACCTCAATGATGCCGTCCTCCACAAATTTTGAAAACGTGCGGCTGACGGTTTCCAGCTTCAGCCCCAGGTAGCTGCCGATTTCTTCGCGGGTCATGCGCAGCACCAATTCCGACTGCGAGAAACCCCTGGCGTGCAGGCGCTGCACCAGATTCAGCAAAAATGCTGCCAACCGCTCTTCGGCCCGCATGCTGCCCAGCAACAGCATGACCCCGTTTTCACGGACGATTTCCCGGCTCATGATCTTGTGCACATGGCGCTGCAGGGAATTGACCTCGCGGGAAAGCTCTTCAATCCGGTCAAAGGGCATGACACAGACTTCTGCGTCTTCCAGTGCAACCGCGTCACAGGTGTGGGTGTCATTGACGATACCGTCCAGCCCGATGACCTCTCCGGCCATTTGAAAACCCGTAACCTGGTCGCGCCCGTCTTCCGAGGCCACGCAGGTCTTGAAAAAACCGGTTCGAATCGCATACAGACTGGTGAACTTCTCGCCGTTGCGAAACAGGGTCGCACCGCGTTTGATCTTGCGTCGGCTGGCGACCACGTCCTCGATGCGGTCAAGCTCGGTTGGCGTCAAGCCCAGCGGCATGCACAACTCGCGCAGATTGCAGTTGGAGCATGCCACTTTTATGGCCTGCGCCGCCAACCCGACGACTTTGGTTTCAATCTTGATCCCATGCAAGGGAGTGGAGTTCGGGCAAGCTGAAGCGTGGGTTTCGTGTTCAAGCATGGTGTTCACCAAGGGTCATGTGGTGTGCAGTTTACCCACTTTAAGGGTCCTTGATTCATATCAAGTACACACAAATCAATTTACGGCAAAGTTAAATAGGATTGGCTCGGAGTATTCATGAATTTTGCTGCTGATGGCATAACGGACGAAATGTTGCGGAAATTTGACATTTCGGGTCCGCGCTATACCTCGTTTCCCACTGCTGACCGCTTTGTCGAGGCCTTTACCGCGGATGACTATGCGCAGGCCCTGGCACAGCGCAGGCGCGGCGTCGCGACCAGGCCGCTGCCGTTGTCCCTGTACGTGCACATTCCATTTTGTGAATCGTTGTGCTACTACTGTGCCTGCAACAAAATCATTACCAAGCACCATGATCGGGCGACATCCTACCTGCGATACCTGGGGCGGGAAGTGGATTTGCACACCGAGCACATGGGTATGGGGCAGACCATCAGCCAGTTGCATCTGGGCGGCGGAACTCCGACTTTTCTGAGCGACGATGAGTTGCGCGAGCTGATGGACATGCTCAGGCGCAGCTTTACCCTGGCACCCGGGGGCGAGTACTCAATTGAGATCGATCCCCGGACTGTGGACTCGTCCCGGCTCGATACCCTGGCGCAGTTGGGTTTCAACCGCCTGAGCTTTGGTGTCCAGGACTTTGATCCGGCCGTGCAAAAGGCTGTCCACCGGATCCAGCCGTCCGAGCAGGTCTTTGCGCTGGTGGAGGCTGCGCGCGCGCGCGGGTTCGAGTCGATCAATGTCGATCTGATCTACGGTTTGCCCCGCCAGAGCCCGGAGTCGTTTGACCGCACGCTTGCGCAGATCAACCAGTTGCGGCCAGACCGGATTGCCTTGTATGCCTATGCCCATCTTCCGCAGCGCTTCAAACCGCAGCGCCGCATTGCTGCGCACGACCTGCCCAGTGGTGCGGCCAAAGTGTCCATGCTGTCGCGTTCATTGGCGTCTTTGGGACAAGCCGGCTATGTGTATGTCGGTATGGACCACTTTGCCTTGCCAGACGATGCCCTGGCCATCGCCAAACGGCAGGGGCGTCTGCACCGCAATTTTCAGGGCTACAGCACTCAGCCCGATTGCGACCTGATTGGGCTGGGCGTCTCGTCGATCGCCCGTATCGGTGCGGTCTACAGCCAGAATGCCAAGACCATGGAAGAGTACTGCGACCACCTGGATCAGGGACGCTTTCCAGTGGTACGCGGCTTGGCCATGTCACGCGACGATCTGGTCCGGCGCGCAGTGATCATGGCGTTGCTGTGTCAGGGGCAGGTGCAGTTTGAATCGATAGAACTGGGCTACCTCGTGGAGTTTCACACCTACTTTGCCAAGGAACTGGAAGACCTGAAAGCGCTGGTTGAGCAGGGTTTGGTGACCCTGGACGCCACAGGCATTCAGGTAACCGCCCAGGGCTGGTTTTTTGTGCGCGCGGTAGCCATGGTGTTCGACCGGTATTTGCAGACCGACCGCACACGGGCGCAGTTTTCCAAGATCATTTAGCATCACCCGATGCAATCTTCTCTGGCGCTAACTGCGCTGCTCATGGGCTTGGTGGGTGGACCGCACTGTGTCGCCATGTGCGGGGCAGCCTGCGCGGGCATCAGCCGGGCGGCGGGTCCGCACCAAAACTCCGCGCTGCTGACTTTTCAACTCGGACGCATCGGCGGCTATTCGATCCTGGGTGGCCTGGCGGCGGCATCGCTGCAAGGGCTGGGCTGGCTGACTGTCCAATCAGCTGCGTTGCGCCCAGTGTGGTCGCTGTTTCACGTGGCTGCAATCGTGTTGGGCTTGATGCTGCTGCTGCAGGCGCGCCAGCCTGTCTGGCTGGAGAGCGCGGCCCGCACCGTGTGGGCCCGCACGCGGTCTTTTGCGGCAAACCAGGGACGCGGCGCGCCGCTGGTGCTGGGAGTTCTGTGGGCGCTGTTGCCTTGTGGTTTGCTCTACTCGGCGTTGCTGGTGGCAGCGCTGGCCGGCAGCGTAGTGGGGGGCGCCATGGTGATGGCACTCTTTGCCCTGGGTACCAGCGTGACGATGGTAGCGGGGCCGTGGTTGTGGTTGCGTCTGCGGGGATCGCCAGCAAACCCTGGTAGTGGTCAGTGGGGTATGCGTCTGGCCGGTGCCGCCTTGGCCGCCAGTTCGGGCTGGGCGCTGTGGATGGCGTTGGCGCACAACACGGCGCCCTGGTGTGTCACTCCGTAATCAGGCGTGGGCGTCGCGCACCGATTTTTCCAGCTCTGCAAACGCTTCGGTGACGTAGTCGGCCAGGCGCTCCAGGTTGGGCAGCTCGTCCGTCGCGATCAGTCCGAAGAATAGATCCCCGGCATAGCTGAAGAGCGTGATGTTGAGCAGGTTGCTGGGCGGCAGCGTGCTGATGGGGTGCATCTCTTCCATGCGAGCACCCTTGATGTACAGGTGTTCCTTCGGGCCGGGCACGTTGGAGACCAGGGTATTGCCCATGGGAGGCATCTTGTTGCTGAGCTTGAGCGTCTCGGCAATTTGTGCCACCAGG
Organism: Rhodoferax sp.; assembly: GCA_030645355.1. Lineage (GTDB taxonomy): Bacteria > Pseudomonadota > Gammaproteobacteria > Burkholderiales > Burkholderiaceae_C > Allorhodoferax. Next base: position 58,452 of record JAUSNJ010000028.1, read on the forward strand.
CCGGTGATGATGGTGTAGGACTCAATCGCCTCGGGCGCCACGTTGTCGACCATGGTGCGCACATTGCGCAGGCTGTAGCCGATATTGCGCAGGCGCACATAGGGGTCATCCGTGGGCGGGGATAGCTCCACCTGGATGATGCCAATCTTGTTGCCGGCTGTCTTCTCGCCCTCTTTGCGCAGGTTGACCGGCATCTGGATAGTGATCGGTTGGCGAAGCTCCACCCCCTGGTCCTGCAGGTAACGGCGCAGGGCGCCATCCAGACAGGTCAACGCAATGTGGTTCAGTGTGGAGCGTGTGCGGGTGCGGATGGCATTGACCCGGGCCATGGAGACTCCGGCGGTCGCAAATTGCCGCCCGGACGTGACCTGGCCGGTCAGTGGCGTCCTGGCGCTGGACACAAAGGGCAGGGCGATCGCGTTCTTGGTCAGCTTGACGCTTTCCAGGAACAGCATGGTTGCCAAGCGGCCGATGCCCAGAAAGCGGCGCGTGTTGCCTGTGACCTCTTTCCAGGTCATTTGCAGCAGTTCCTGTTTGGCCTTGGCGCCACGACCGCCGTGCTTTTGCGTCCAGACCGGTGTCTGCTCCATGTCGTCGGGCGACGTGGAATAGCACTCGGCCGTCCAGCGCGCCATGGTCACGCCATCGGCATAGGCGTGGTGCATCTTCTGGTACAGCGCAAATTTGCCCTCGGGCAGACCGTCAATCACATGCACCTCCCATAGCGGGCGGCTACGGTCCAGCATGGGGGTGTGCAGTTTGGACACAAAGTCGTACAGGGCCTTGCGGTCGTTGGCGTCCTTGGGCAGCGTGTGGAAGAACACGTGCTGGTGCATGTCGATGTGGTCGGTGGCGACCCAATGCGGCATGGCGCTCATCGAGAAATTGATGACCCGGTTGAATGGTGGCTTGACGTCGCTGGCCGCCAGGTACTCCTTGTACAAATTCTTGGCAAAGGCGGCGGTCGACTTGGGTGGGCGCTTGAAGATCAACAGACCGGCCACATGCTTGGGGCTGGCCTCGGTCTCTGCGATGAAAAAGCCCAGATCGAGGAGTGACAGTTTGCTCATGTTGTGTGTTCTTTGCGGTGCCGAGTTGGGAATTTCTGGGGCAAGGGCCAATTTAGCTCCCTGAATGCCAGCGCGCACTGTAGGCGATGCGCCGGGATCGGTCAATTTGGCGAGGCGATATTAGGGAGGGGGCTCGGTCGAGAGGACCGCCGCACGGCAAGGTTTCAGAACCACCAGCCGGCCGGAAAATGCCGTGCCCCACCCACCTACCACAATACTCAAGAAGCTCAAGGCCTTTGGCCTGGGTGAGAGTCGGGCCGTCTTCCATCTGCGAAAATCACGTAACTACCTGATTCCACAGAAAAATGTCCGAACCAAACCCTTGGCGCATGTCCGTCGCCCCCATGTTGGATAGTTGCGATTAGCCAACGTTCATGCGGGTTTCAAGGACATCGTGTGCAATCTATGTGCAACAGTTTTTGCAGATTTCAATCGGTTTTGCTATTCGCTGCATATGAGCAAAAACCGATTGAGCGCTTAAGCGAATATGAGGCATCGGTCAGTCCCGGTTTGCGGTTGCATGAATACCCGTTTTCAGGGCATTCAAAGTGCGGGCACGCTACGCCTAATGGATGGCTGTGTTCACATTTAGAACTGCCCCCCGCCAGGCCGGTTCATGTCGGGGCTTTAATCACGATCCGTGCAGCCTAAGGCCTGTCAACATTTTTTTTGGGGTCGTCTGGTAAGCAGAAAACAGGGATTGCTACGTCTGAGTATTTTCGGTTTGGAAAGATGTCGACTAAGGTGCCAAGCTCGTCTAGATTTCTACCTGACGCTCTTTCAATGATTGCTCTGGTTACTCCTTCGAAAAAACCCTGGAAGTGCACTGAAACTGTCCGTACATCTGACAAAAACTGCCCCATCCCGGCCAAGACGTTGTCAGGTGTCACCGAATGGAAGACTGCGACGTTTGCAACCAATTCAGCAGCGAGGTTGATGGTGCTTCCTCGGTTCACACCGATGATGATTTCAAAGAATTGTTCTTGGGATGCGCGCTCCCAACTTTGCCCCATGCTTTTGGTGTTGTAGTGGAAAGCGTAATCGTTCCGTACTTTATGAATTAGGTTCCCGCCCTTGAAGTAGACCTTTAGGGCTGCCAGTGCAGCAACTGCGTCGGGATGCAGGAACTTCGCTAAATCTGCGCTAACAGCCTTATGAGCGAACCAGCTTCTATTGATCGCTCCCCATGCTTCTTCCAGCTTTCCCGCAAGAATTCGCGCGTAGATCAGGCTCTGAGCGTTCGAGGCGTTCCTCTCAATCTCTGTAAATCCCGGTGTTGTAGTAGTAACTACGCTCCATTCGTGGACCTTTACAAGAGACGATATCTCATTATTTATGTGTCCGAAGAGAAAGAGAATGTCTCGCTCAGCTGATGGTAATTTTTCGAGTTCTGAAACAGGAAGTGAGATGCGCCTTAGTTTCATTTGATACCTGGGAATGACTGAAATTGAAAGTTTGCCAAACGCCTAAGCCACTGTTGACGCAAACTCTGTTGCGGCTGCAATGCCGCCTTCGCATCGTTTGCCAGTGGATCATAGTGTCCAACCTTCAAGAACTCCCTTTGAATGAGCCAAAAAGAAAACCCCGCCAAGCTGGTTCTTGTCGGGGTCTTCAATCACGTGCACGTGAACCGCTTGGCAGGCGGTTGTATGGGGCTTTCGCACGGTTCACAGTCGATTGGTTGAACCGCACCAGGCACGCCGCCCCTGCGACTGCAGGCGCCGGAAAATTTCTACTAGGCGGTGTTGTGCCAGCGCCAGACTCGGCGCAGGCGTCCATTGGTCCGCCGTGCATAGGCTGCCATTGCCGCGCCCAACGTGGTGGCTTCTGCGTGAAGGCGTGCATTGAAGGTCCCATGGTGGGTACCGTCACCATTCCGGGCCGCCCCGGGGCGTTTGCAGGCCACCGGTGCGCGGGCCTCCAGGTCGATTGGGTGTGTGTTCATTGGGGAAACTCGCAAGGCCAGCGCCGCCTCACTTATCCTTTTTGAATTGTTTGACCCAGCTTTCGCCCCGTACGTTTCCGATGGCTGCGGACTGTTCTGCCTCTCGGCGCAACGCGGCACCAATGTCGGGGCGTTTTGTGGGGTCGACCAGTTCGGCTCGGGTGGAGGTGACGCACTGGGCGGCGACAAGTAGCGATACCTCCACGATCTCCCCAGGCGTAAATGCGCGGCCGTTCAAAAACAACCCGCGCAGCACTCGAATTTCGACCATTGCGAGCATGATCTGCCTCAGGTCGCGCTGGTGTGGCGTAGCAGGGCTTGCGGCTTTGTAAATGCCACGTCCGCATGTAGCATCGCCCGGACTTGAATGGCACCGCTTTTGAAGTTCTCGTAGGGGTTTACGACGATTTCAATGCCCGATCCCCAGAATCCCACCAGCACTTTGGACCAGTCGCCTGCAAAGATGGTCCCCGCCGGGCAATCGGTCGTCACGGAGGCGGGCTTGTCGGAAACCTGGTTGTTGGCCCAGATCATGCGCCCGGTGGATGCCGTTGCTTCGCGTGCCTGCAAAATCCGCCGAATTGAGGGAGTTGTGAGGAATCGGATGTTGTCGTCGTCGGCCTTCGCATTGGCAAGGGTCTCGACCGCGTCCAACATGTTGGCGTGTGTGACCGCGCCGGACTGCGAATTGACGCCGGCAGCAATCAATAGGCCGGTGGGCTGCCCCAATGACCCAGTGCCAGCAAGCACCGCCTGGTCCAGCGCGGCCCCAAGGGCTGCCAAGAGTTGGGCGTTGATGACGTCATCGGCAAATCGCGACTGTTTCATAAAATTGAAGCTCGCCTTGACCATTGTTCCGCAAGTTTTGGGTTTTGTGGCAACCTGGCCAATCACGGGGTCGGTGGCGGTAATTGCGCTGGTTTCGTCCGCGAGCCAGTTGGCGCTCACGGGGGTTGTGATGTTGGGGACCAGCAAGTCTTGGGTCAGGTTTTCGACCTTCGAAACACCCATGCGAGCAACCACTGAAAAGGGGCGCAATACGTCCAATGGGCTGATTGGCAGCGCTGCGACCAAGTTGCCGCCACTGGAAGGAACGCTTGTCACCAGGTCCCGACTCATCAGGGCGCCCCATGGGACGATCTGGCTTCGTGGATCATTCCACATCCGGCCTTGCGCCATAGCGGCGGCTTTGCAGACTCCGGCCTCGTAGGAACTGGTTGCAAGATTGTCGTCGTTCATGCCGCGGATCAACCGTGTCAGGCTGAAGCGCTCTTGCTTTTTTGGCGCAGTGCCTGCCATCTCAGCGTAGAACTTTGAGAGGTCGGCAGCAATCTGGGCGCGGCGGCCTTCGGCCTCCGGGGTGAGTGTTGGAAAAATTGTTGACATCACGGACTCCATAAAAAAAAGTGATGCCTTGATCTTGTCTGGCCTGTGCAGTTTGGTCACGCGTCAGCTTGAGTTTGTGAGTTTCAAACTATGGCGATGGTCCAAACCAGCACGTTGCCATCCAGGCCACTGCGGCGAATTTCCAAACCATCGGTGGTGGTGTGCGCCCCATTCGGAATGGCGCGGGTCAGGTACTTGCCCAGGCTCCTCGGGTTGAGCTTGCTGCTCGCTTCGATGGCCTGCAGTAGCGCCAAACTGGCGGCCGTGCTCTCAAGCGTTTTACCAACCAGGTCCGCGCTGGACCATGTGCTACTGCCGACCACGTCGAACGCAGCTTGCACCAACTGATCCAAGCCGGTGTCTGATGTGCCTTGGGCCGTTCTGGTTGTGGCGTGCAGCAGCCGGTCTACCTTGCCGTGCAGGGCTGCGAGTTCACGCGCCAGGTGCAGCTGCAGCTGCATCGAGTCTGCCAGGGCTGCAGCGTGCTCTTGGGGGCGGTAGCTCATGCTTCTTCCTGCGCGTCTTCTTCGGGGTCATCGGGCCAGCCGTTGATTGAAATATCGTCCCAGTCGCAGGCATGATTGAATGTGTGGTGGCTCAAAAGTGGCCAGGGCGGCAACTGGTAGTGCCACCGCAAACCGAATTCACGCGGGGTCAAGAGTTCGGTCGTATTTGTGGCGCGACAAACCGGCAAGTCGGGCGGGATGATCCAGTCCACCAGAGCCAGCCAAACCCGTAACGATAGGCGCGGTTCCGCGTCGTCCGAAAGTTGCCGCAGCAGTTGGCGAAATTGTTGGACCATCAACTTCGCCCATGCTGCGTCGTTTTCCATCAGGCTTGCGTCGAGTGCCAGCGCAGCTGATTCGACGTTTTCCACGGATGCTTTGGGTTTCGCGGTCGCGGCCGGTGTGGCGTTGATTTGTTCTGCCGGTTGCGTGGGATCAAACCGAACGCCCTTGACGCGACCAGGCTCAAGGTGTCTTCTGCGCCAACGCTGGGCCTTTTCCAGCGAGTCGATTGGCATATTCATTTTTTTTAGCTTCGAGACCATTGCTGGACTGATGCCCAATAGCTTCGCAAGCTCTTTTTGTTGCATAAGTTCACCTAATACAAATTGTTAACCATAAGGAGACGTTTCACTGCCTGAATTAACCTAGTTCTCAAGTTGCTACTTACAAAGCGCAAGGGGCGCGCATTACCCTGAGCGGGAAAGGTGTGGGAGTACCTTTGAGGGGGGGCTCACTGCATTGCCCCTTGCTCGGAGGCATACATCAGCATGGCCCAGATCGCGCCGGTGCCAGTGACGTGGTGCAATACCCGGTTGCTGAATGCCTGGGCGCTCTCGCCGGGGTAGCGCAGCAGTTCGGGCAGTCGACCCGGTACGGCGTGCACACCGATAAAGGGTGCCGGGCTGCCATTGCCAAGCAGTTGGAGGTGGACGCGTTGCTTGTTGTCAAATTTAGCCATGGGTTTGGGTGCTCGATTTATGACGCTTATGGGTTCTTCAAATCGGTAATCGGCCTGCAGGCCGCGTACTTATTGGACTTACGCCGCTTACGACTATTTCTCACTACTTCACTAATGCGCGCCCGCGCACGTATTGGTTTACATATACCCATAAGTGGAATAAATCCAATAAGTACGCGGGTTTCCAGAGCATTGCGCCATAAGTGGTGCCATAAGTGCCATAAGTGAGCCGTGATGGCGTAGGTCATGGGTTGACCTCCGATGTGAAATTTGCAAACCGGGACAATGGCAGCTCGAACGCCAATACCGACTCGGTAGCGAAGTCAAACCAGCGCACACCCTCCATCGGTCCTGTGCCTGCTGGAACCCATAGAACAATCGGCACGCCATGGTCCGCAGGGGACGGGGATGCGGTCTTGCGCTCCAGGCGATGCCGGGCGTAACGGGTGACCGTTGAACTGAAGTTAGCCTGGTTGGTCGTGCTGCGCTCGCCATTGACGCGGCACCAGCGGTTGAAGGCACGGTAGAGCTGGCCGGTCGAGCACGGCCACAATGGCAGTTCAATCTCCTGGGCCAGCCACTGCCGCATGAACCGTTGGGATGGCTTCAGGCCAAGCTCTATCAGTTCGGCCTTGGCTCGGGTTGTTGGGGGCCTTGTGTGGGCGTGGAAGCCGGTCAGGTCGCGTTTGAGCAGGAAGTCATACAGTGCCCCCACCGCGCCGTTTTGAAGCGACCTGTGGGCCGTTTCGTAGGTTTGGTCGCAACGCTTGGGCGGGCAGTACACCACCAGGTGGCGACGGTCGTCTTGTTCGAGTGCCAGCGGTTTGTTCTCGTTGCTCAGAAAAACAAAGTTGGTGTGGTTGCGCTCGATGCGGGTGCTCTGGAATTTGGTCTCCACCTGCAGACTGTCGCCGGTGATGTAGCCCTTGAGCGCATTTTTGTGGTGTGTCAGCTCGTTGCTGGCGACGATCTCATCACCGATGATGAACAGTTTTCTGCTGGCCCAATCGTTGTATCGGGATTCGAGCTGCGACTGCCCGATGACCGCAGAGTATTCCCCAAAGATTCGTGCATAGGCTTCCCAGAACAGGTTTTTGCCGGTGCCTTGTGGACCATGGAAAACCAGGGCAGTGGCCATCTTGGCGCCAGGGTTCTGCAGGGGGTATGCGGCCCAGTTGAGGACCCACTCGACCACCTCGCGGCTGTTGTCGCCGCCATCCTCCAATGCACCGCAAAGGTGGTCCAGCACGCCCAACAGATCGGTGCAGTCGCCAGGCGCTGGCTTTGTCGAAAAACCTCGAAACAGATTGATGCAATCGCTGGTGCAGGTGCAGGTGGGATCAAAAATGATTTGCTCTTGGAAAACAACACGCTTGTGCGGATTCCCAAGCCAGTCCCGGAAGGCGTGCCGCCCAATGGCCAGGCTCATGCCCTTGGGCTTCATGGGAACCCCTTTTTCCGAGTCCCAAATATCATCGGTAGGGTAGACCAGCACAAAGCGGTTTACGATGGCTTGAGTGGTGAGCAGTGCTATCGACCCTGCCGACTCATCATCGGTGCTCATTGGGGCTCCTGTTGGGCCTGCAATGTGGCTGCGCTGACGCGTGGTGATTCCGTGGAATTGGTTCCCTAGCGATGTGACCAAGGTCACTTTGCAGCCCGTTCACCAACAAGTGGTTCTTGGTCTGAATCTGGATCAAGAGCCTTTGCAGTTCGCTTAGATTTGCCCGCACCCTTCGCTGAGTCAGCGGCGATTGGAAATCGGTGTCCAACTGATCGATGATCCTGAACACCTGCCCTTGGGCAAGTGCCGTCAAGCTGTCAACTTGATGAGTCAAGTGTGAACGTTGTTGGCGTGCGTTTGCAGTCGTTTGGATCACAGAAATGCCTTTCCACTAGAAGTGCGCACGCGGGTAAGCGATTCCAAGTGCTTTGCGACCGCAGGTCTTGGGTAGAGATAGCGATTTCCAAGTAGCACGTAGGATGGCCCGGTTCCACGCTTCCTCCACGATTCGATCGTTCCAGCGGTCGCGCCAGCTAACGCCCTGAAGTCCTCCTCAATAAAGCAATCCAGCGCCTCAGCCATTTGCCGCAGCTTTGCTAAGTCGGCACCTGTATTGGTAGTCATAACCGCGTACCCCTCATGTGTTGGATAACGCACCATTGCGTCACCTCAAATCTAAGTTTCGTTCGCTTGGAGGTTTAATTTCAGGGGGTAATTGGCACAAACCGGCGAAAAAAAACCAGAGCTATGCTCTGGCTTAGTCGACGGGATGTCTTCAGCGTGGGGTCGGTAGAGGTCAATGCCTATCAGTGCGATCCATGGAGCCGTCAATTCCTTTTTATCTTTGCATCCGCAGTACCGGAACGCTGAAGCATTCGGGGCCTCGCTATGAAGCCTGCGGCCCAAGCACGAGCGTGCGTAGGGTCTTGGTGAACCCCGTATCGGTAAGCCGCTCCTCCAGGAGCTGGGCCAGTCGCCAAGCATTCAGATCGTCGTTTTCGCCAGGGTCTTTCGGGTCGGCAGGCTCCAGTCGCTGGCGGAGCACCATGGCCAAGGCCAGCAGTCTGTCGCGCTCCTCCTCCACGAGGTCGAGCGCAACCTCCAGACTGCCCTGGCTGACGTTGGGCAGGTCAGGGCACAGGTCGGGCAGGGTGTTGTGCTGTGCGCTCATTGGGTGCCTCCTTGGATTGTCAAATGGGCAACTTTTGCCGCTATCAGTTGAACCGAAACGGGGTCGCGCCGGAATTCCGGGCTTGAAAGGTACGCCAGCTGGTAGCGCACGCCACGCACATAGCCCTCGTGGTGGGCGAGGCTGAGCCTTAGGTTGGCAATGTGGTTGTCGATGACTTCCAGGTCATTGCGCAACCACTTATTGCGCCGCCGCAGCGTGCTGATTCGTTTCACCTTGTCCGACACGTACCGCGTATAGCGCAGTCGCTGCCAGTTGGGATTCGCAACCGGATCGGCGCTTGCCGTTGGTAGAAAGGCCAGGTTTTTGGCGCACATTGGATGCCCCCCATGCGCGTTGAGGGTTAAAGTATCAGTAGCCATATTTGCACCTCCTGTGTGCTGTGTGGTTAGGCGGGGAGGGTGGTCGAATCACTTTGCCCGCCGCTTTTTCTGCCCTGCTTTGTCCGGTACAGGGCTGTCCGGTTTTGCTTTGTTGATCGTGTCGTGAATGTCGCTAGGCTTTATGGCCGTGTATCTGCGCAGCATGGCCCATGTCTTGTGACCCGTCAGCAGCGCCACGCGGGGTATGTCGAGCCCCATGCGAAAAAAGGATGCTGTAGCACGGTGTCTGATGTCATGAAAATGCAAGTCCTTGATCGGTGGGTCAAGTCGCTTGCACCCTCGGGTAAAGGCCGTTGAAACACTGCGCTCGTCATATGGAAACAGGAACCCCGACTTTCGATCCTCGATCAACGGTCTAACAATGGCCCAGGCGTCGGGCAGCAGTGGCACTACCTGGTCGTTGCCTTGTTTGTTTTGGGGGTCTTTTCGGTCCCGGATGATGATGGTCTTCTCGGCCCGATTCAGGTCGTCTATTTCCAGCCTGCAAATTTCGCCCTGGCGCATGCCCGTTGCCAGAGCAAACCTGCAAAGCATGGGCATTGGTATCCGCTGAAGTGGGCTGTTGTCCCAAAGGGCATACAGCCGGTTCAATTCGTCGTCCGTGGGCTCACGGTCCCGCTCTTTGCTACGGGTGTTCATTCCACGGTGCGAAAGGCTAGCTCTGGCGTCCAATGCCAAGCGCTCTGAAATGTCAAGCTGGCGTGCATGTCTGGCCCATTTCAAAATCTGGCTGAGGTGGCTCAGATCGGCTGCGATGGTGACTCCACCGGCTCCTGCCTCCTCGCGCCGGTCAATAAAGTCCCTCAAGACCACGTTGTTGAGGTTGGATAGCTTCACCTTGCCCAAGTCGCGCCTTAGCATTGCCAGAGTCGCCGTTTTGGTCTTGCCATACGGCTTTGACATGGTTTCCGTGTACTTGTCGATCAGATCCGCGACGGTCGCCGTCTTCGGGATTGGCGCGAATCCCCCGGCCGCAATGTGGTTAGCCTGTGACTCAATGCCCGTCGCCCAATCTCTCGCCTCGCGCTTCGTCACAAAAGTGGCGGCCCGGTAGAGCCCAGATCGTCTAACCTGTACTCGCCACTTGCCGCTTGGTAACTGCGAAAATGTAGCCATCGTGTGCAATCCGTGTGTGTGCTTAGATGCCCTGATTAGACCCCGTTTTGTCTACTTTGTGTGCACTTCGTGTGCACTGTGTGCAAAAAATGCACTGTTTTGGATTTTCAGTGAACGAAAAAACTCAATTAAATCAACAACTTACAATGCATAGAATGTCAGTCGCGCCGATGTTGGATTGGACGGACAAACATTGCCGCTACTTCCACCGCCTGCTCAGCCGCCACGCCCTGTTGTACACCGAAATGGTGACCACGGGCGCGTTGATCCATGGCGATGTGGCGCGCCATTTGCGCTTCAATGCCGAAGAACACCCTGTGGCCCTGCAACTGGGTGGCAGTGAGCCAGCCGATCTGGCGCATTGCGCCAAGCTGGGCCAGGAGTGGGGGTACGACGAGATCAACCTGAACTGCGGCTGCCCCAGCGAACGCGTGCAGCGTGGGTCGTTTGGCGCCTGCCTGATGGCCGAGCCGCAATTGGTGGCCGACTGCGTCAAGGCCATGGTTGACGTGGTGGAAGTGCCGGTCACGGTCAAGCACCGCATTGGGATTGATAAGACCGAGAGCTACGAATTTGTGCGCGATTTTGTCGGCACCGTCAGCGAGGCCGGTTGCACGGTCTTCATCGTGCACGCCCGCAATGCCTGGCTCAAGGGCCTGTCGCCCAAGGCCAACCGCGAGGTGCCGCCGCTGCGCTATGCGCTGGTGCACCAGCTCAAGCGTGAGTTCCCGCAGCTGACCGTCGTCATAAACGGGGGCATCACCAGCAACCAGCAGGTGGCCGAACAACTGCAATTCGTGGACGGCGTCATGGTGGGGCGCGAGGCCTACCACAACCCCTGGATACTGAGCGAATGGGACGCCGCGTTTTACGGCGATGCACCGTCCGACATCACCCGCGAATCGGTGGAGCAGCAGATGGCGGACTACATGGCGCGCGAGGCCGCAGAGCACGGCACGCCGTGGAGCCACATTGCCCGCCACATACTGGGCCTGCGCCATGGCATGCCGGGCTCGCGGCACTGGCGCCAGGTGTGGAGCGACCACCGCCTGAAGACTCTGCCGGCCCATGCGGTGATGGAACAAGCCCACGGGAGCGCTTTTGCCGCAGCCTGAAGTGGGTGTTGACCCGGCCCGGCAAGAGCGTATGGAGCGCTTGGCACGCCTGGCCATTTGGGGCGTACCGGCGCTGTGGGCCGTGAACTACATCGTGGCCCGGCGTGCGCCTGGCGTCATCGAACCCTATGCCCTGGCATTGGGGCGCTGGGCCTTGGCGGGTGGCTTGCTGGCGGTCGTGGCGCGGCAGGAGTTGTGGGCGCAGCGGCGCGCCATAGCTGCCGTCTGGTACCAGTATGTGGTACTGGGCTTCTGCGGCATGCTGGTCTGTGGGGCCTGGGTCTATATCGGCGCCAAGACCACGGTGGCGATGAACATTGCGCTGATCTACTCTGCGTCGCCTGTGTTGATCGCACTGGGCGCTGTGCTGTTTTTGGGCGAACGATTTCGCTGGTTGCAGGGGCTGGGCGTTGTGATTGCCCTGATGGGCGTGGTGCACGTCATCGTCAAAGGGCTATGGACTGCACTCGGCAGCGTGCAATGGGTGGCAGGCGATGCCTGGATTGTGGCGGCCATGGTGGCCTGGGCCTTGTACGCACTGCTGCAAAAGCTGTGGCCCAGCCCGCTGGGCTCCACCGCGCGGCTGGCCGCCATTTGCGCCGGTGGCGTGGCCGTGTTGTTGCCCTGCGCAGTGTGGGAAATGCTGCAACCCGGCACCCCACCGTGGTCGTGGACCGCAACGGCTCTGGTGGTGACGGCGGCTTTGGCCCCCGGGTTGGCGGCGTACTGGATTTACGGCTGGGCGCAGAAGATACTGGGGGCCAGTCGCGTGGCGGTCACGTTGTACCTGGGGCCGCTGTACGCGGCCGTGGCGGCCTGGGGCGTGCTGGGTGAGCCGTTGGGCTGGCACCATGTGGCCGGTGCAGCTTTGATCTTGCCCGGGGTCTACCTGGTGTCCAAACGTTAGTGGTAAAAAGTGCAGCTAGCCCTCGTGGAATATGCTGTACTTGCTATCAAATTGAAAGCAATTTGGTTTAGTTTGCCGCCTGCAACCCATTGCTAAAGTGTTCGCGCATGCGTTGGGCGGTCGCCCCGGCATCCCGCGCCAGCAGCGCCTGCAGAATCGCCCGGTGCTCGGCTAGCGATTCGGCAATGCGCCCGGTCTTGAGCAGCGAGTTGTGGCGGTTCAGCTTCATCACCTTGCGCAAGTCGGCCACCATCTGGTCGCGCCAGCGGTTGTTGGCGATCTCTAGCAGGCGCATGTGGAAGCGCTCATTGACAGCAAAGAATTCGTCGGTGTTGGCCGTGCCGGGCAAGGCGGCGGCTTCCAGTTCGGCGTGCAGGGTCTTCAACTCGGCCAACTCAGCATCGGTTGCCTTGGCGGCCACCACACCTGCCGCGTCGCTCTCCAGCAGACTTAGCAGGTGGTACACGTCGGCCAGATCGTTACTGGATACCTCGGTCACATAGGCGCCGCGGCGCACCTTCATCGTGACAAGGCCCTCGGTCGCCAGTACCTTGAGGGCTTCTCGCAGCGGGGTACGGCTGATGCCGTATTCCTCGGCAATGCGCAGCTCGTCGATCCAGCTGCCGGGCTCCAGCTCGCGCTTGAAGATGCGCTGGCGCAGCAACTCGGCCACTTCCACATACAGGGCTTTGGGTGAAAGCGACTTTCCGCCGCGGATGTCGGACGTGGTTTCGGGCATGGGATGCATCAGGTGGCGTTGGCGAACTGTAAGCTCAAATGAATATTTTGAATCAATAATTATGAATAATGTAAACTAAAACCCTGCTGAAACCCTAGCCCGTTTGTCCAAAAACGGTCACCATTACAGCCAACCGGACCTTGCCATGACTGAAAAGAACCCTGAATTCAAAGCCGCCAACCTGGAAGCCTGGGCCAGGGCCGCCGCCAAATCGGCGCCCGGTGGCAATGTGGAGGCGCTGAACTGGGTCACCCCCGACGGCATCGCCGTCAAGCCGCTGTACACCGCGGAAGACACGGCCCACCTGGCCTACACCAATACGCTGCCGGGCTTTGAGCCCTACCTGCGCGGCCCGCAGGCCACGATGTATGCGGTGCGCCCCTGGACCATTCGCCAGTACGCGGGTTTTTCAACGGCCGAGGAAAGCAATGCCTTCTACCGCAAGGCGCTGGCCGCCGGCGGGCAGGGCGTGTCGGTCGCGTTCGATCTGGCTACCCACCGCGGCTATGACAGCGATCACCCGCGTGTGACCGGCGACGTGGGCAAGGCCGGCGTGGCGATTGATTCGGTGGAGGACATGAAGATCCTGTTCGACCAGAGTCCGCTGGACAAGGTGAGTGTCTCCATGACCATGAACGGCGCCGTGCTGCCGGTGCTGGCCGGCTATGTGGTGGCCGCTGAAGAGCAGGGCGTGAGCCAGGACCAGTTGAGCGGAACCATCCAGAACGACATCCTCAAGGAGTTCATGGT
>JAUSNJ010000035.1 GCA_030645355.1 Rhodoferax sp.
CCACTGGTGGTAGGGGCAGAAGAAATCCTTGGCATGGCCGTTGCGCTCGCGGCAGAACCGCATGCCCCGGTGGGCACAGACGTTCTCCACCACATTCACGTGGCCCTCAGGGTCGCGCACCATGATGACGGAGCGCTCGCCCACCACCGTGCGCTTGAAGTCCCCGGCGTTGGGGATTTCCGCCTCCAGGCCAACGTAGCACCAGTGGCCGTTGTAGAACATCCGGTCCAGTTCTTTCTTGTACGAATCCTCGCGGGTATAGGCCCAAAAGGGCACGCGGCTGGTGCCTTCCCCCGGCCACGTCGGGCTTTCGGGGAACACGGTCGTCGTTTCAGTCATTGCTTGTCTCCTTTGGTTTTTGGGGTGTCAGTGCATGCAGCGCGTTCAGACGCCGCTGGGGTAAAAGGCATCGGCGTGGACATGGCCGGGCTGCACGCCCAGGCGGGTCACCAGCAGATTCAGGGCGTCCACCATGGCTGGCGCGCCGCACAGGTAAGCGCGCCAGCCGGTCAGGGTTCCCAGGTCTTTTTCAATGGCGTCCGTGACCAGACCGCTGCGTTGATTGGCACCGGCAGCACCGGTGGCCACGACGATGTGGACTTTGACGTTCGGATGCGCAGCAGCCAATGCCTCCAAGCGCTGGGCGTCGTACACGTCCTCGGCACTGCGCACGCCAAAGTACAGATGGATGGGGTTGTCCATGCCGGCCGCCAACGCGCCACGCACGATGGACAAGACAGGAGCCAAGCCGGTACCACCGCCCACGCAGAGCATGGGACCGGTGTGCTTTTGCCGCAGGTAGGCGGTACCCAGGGGGCCGCTGATGCGCAGTGCCGCACCCACTTCCAGTTCATCAAAGATAAAGGCGGTGACCCGGCCGTCCGGCACGCGGCGAACCTGAAACTCCCACTCAAAGTCATCGTGCAGGCCGGCCATCGAATACGGCCGGATGTGTTCGGGCGTGAACTGCACCGTCGCATATTGCCCGGCACTGAACGCCATGGGCTTGGCCAACTTGACCCGGATGCGGCGGATGTCATGGGTGGCTGCTTCGATGGCGGTGACCGTGCCCTTCACGATGCGCGCCGTGTGCACCACGACTTCGTCCACTTCGGGCAACTCGATGGTGCAGTTGTCGGTCAGCACGGCCTGGCAGGCCAGCACATACTCGTCTTTTCCCGCGTGGGGCCTGCCTGCCTCGGGGCCGCTGCTGAGCACCTGGCCGGACAGCACGCGGCAGCGGCAGGTGCCGCAGCGCCCGGACATGCAGCTGTAGGAGATGGGCAATAGGTGGGCCCGGAGCACGTCCAGCAGATTGCTTCCGCTGTCCACGTTCAGACGCACATTGAGGGGTTCTACAACGAGTTCCATGAATTGCAGGCCGCAGCCTTTGTCTCCTGTTTGCAGCGATTTTGGAGACCGGCGCGATATAAGTCGATAAAGCAAACCCCATAGCTAAAATCACCGTGGTGAATAGTGAGGTGGTGCATGAACCTTCGTGAAATTGACCTGAATCTGCTGGTGGTCTTCAACCAGCTGCTGCTGGACCGCAGCGTGTCCACGGCGGCGGAAAAGCTGGGCTTGACGCAGCCGGCCGTCAGCAATGCCCTCAAGCGCATGCGCGCCGTGCTGAAAGACGAGCTGTTTTTGCGGACCTCACGCGGGATGGAGCCCACGCCCTATGCCCTGCATTTGGCAGAGCCGGTGGTCTATGCGCTGAACGCGTTGC
This sequence comes from Rhodoferax sp., assembly GCA_030645355.1. Lineage (GTDB taxonomy): Bacteria > Pseudomonadota > Gammaproteobacteria > Burkholderiales > Burkholderiaceae_C > Allorhodoferax. The sequence goes on from JAUSNJ010000035.1 coordinate 1,730, forward strand.
AGACGGCGTTCACCACACGCGACTCGTTTGATCCGCTCACCAGCACCCGCAACTTCCAGCTGGCCATGACCGACATTGGCGAGATGTATTTCATGCCGCCGTTGATGGTTGCCTTGTCCAGGCTGGCACCGAATGTGCGGGTGAGTACGGTGCGGCCCAATGCCGGAAACCTGAGGGAAGACATGGAGTCCGGCACGGTCGATCTGGCGCTGGGCCTGTTGCCCAACTTGCAGACGGGCTTCTTTCAGCGCCGCTTGTTTCGCCACAAGTATGTGTGCGTCTTTCGCAAGGGGCACCCCTTGGCCACATCACCCATGACGCTGCAGCAATTTACGGAGCTGGACCATGTCGGCGTCGTTGCGGCGAATACGGGGCATGGGGAGGTGGATGGCCTGCTGGAGCGTGCGGGCATTCAACGCAAAATGCGGCTGGTGCTGCCGCATTTCATTGCCGTGGGCCACGTACTGCAGACCACGGACCTGATCGCCACCCTGCCGGAACGGTTTGCCCAGCGCTGCGAGGCGCCCTTTGGACTGGTCACTTCACCGCATCCGGCACGTTTGCCAGACATTGCCATCAACCTTTTTTGGCACGCCAAGTTCAACCGTGATCCCGCCAACCTGTGGATGCGACAGCTCTTTGTAGAGCTCTTCGCCGATGGCGATAGCCAAAAACCAGCGGTGCGCAGGACACGGGGCACTACACACTCAAAGGGCGCGGGCGCCCGCGACACGATGCGGGTAACCCAGCGGTCGTAGGCTGGGCCGCACCTTCGGGTCCGTGGATCAGGAGTGCTCGATGCGCACGTATTCAAAGTCCTTGGGCTGGTTGTTGATGCCCACGCGCGGGGGGGCAATCCAGCTGGCGTACTGACCCGGCGCGGTGCAGGGCTTCATCAGGGAGTTGATGAAGGTATGGTCGTCGTCTGAACACAGCCAGTCGCTCTTGCCTGCCTCCCAAGCCTCTGCGCCCATCAGATCACCGGCCGGGCTGACATGTGCTTCGGCAAATTCGCCAATCCTGCGGTTAAAGGCCTTGTGCGGCTGCTTGAACTGGAAGGCAATGCCGGACTTCTCGATCACCTTGTTCCAGCGGTCGATGCCACCCTGGCAATCGGCGATGTAGTCGTCCAGCAGGCGGCTGTTGATGGCGCGTAGCGCGGGCACGTCTTCGGTGACAAACTTGCCGTCGATTACGCGCAGCACGGCATAGGTGGCGTCTTCGAGCTGGTGGTCGTCGTCAATGGCGGTTTCGTTGAAGCGGCCCTTGAGGCCGGTGCTAAAAGCGCTGGCGGCGTTGGACGAAATCTCCGAGCCAAACAGGTCGCGCGTGACCGACATGTGGAAGTTGGCCTTTTTCTGCAGCGTGGGCAGGTCGATCACGCCCAGCTTGCGGATGGCTTCTTTGGCATAGGGGTCGGTGATGCCGGCGGCCTTCATCGCCAGGCAGGTGGCCTCGATCGTGCGGCCGACGCCAGTCTCGCCGACAAACAGGTGGTGCGCTTCTTCGGTCAGCATGAAGCGGCAGCTGCGCGACAGCGGATCAAAGCCCGACTGCGCCAGCGCGACCAGTTGCATCTTGCCGTCGCGGTCGGTGAAATAGGTGAACATGAAGAAGCTCAGCCAGTCGGGCGTGCGCTCGTTGAAGGCACCCAGGATGCGCGGGTTGTCCTGCTGGCCGCTGCGGCGCTCTAAGAGTGCCTGCGCTTCTTCGCGGCCGTCCCGGCCAAAGTACTTGACCAGCAGGTAGACCATGGCCCACAGGTGGCGCCCTTCTTCCACATTCACCTGGAACAGGTTGCGCATGTCGTACAGGCTGGGCGCGGTGGCACCCAGAAAACGCTGTTGCTCGACCGACGCCGGTTCGGTATCGCCCTGCACCACGATCAGGCGGCGCAACAACGAGCGGTATTCTCCCGGCACTTCTTGCCAGGCGGGCTCGCCCTTGTGGCGCCCGCAGGGGATGGTGCGCCCTTCTTCCTTGGGCGCCAGCAAAATACCCCAGCGGTATTCGGGCATCTTGACGTGGCCAAACTTGGCCCAACCGCTGGGGTCCACGCCCACGGCCGTGCGCAGGTAAACATCGGCGTTCTGGAAGCCATCGGGGCCCATGTCTTTCCACCAGTCCAGGTAGGCGGGCTGCCAGGCCTCCAGGGCGCGCTGCAGCTGTTTGTCGGACGACAGGTCAACGTTGTTGGGAATCAGGTCGTCGTAACTGACGGCGACGAACGCGTCGCTCTGGATGGCTGCTACGTCTTCAACAATTTCGGTGGGTTCGCTCATGGTGTCTCCTGCGCTGGGTGGAATGGATGCTCCATTTAATGCATTATGTTGCTTTCATTAAATGGATATCTGCATTTTGATGCGTCATACGACCGAAGACTTTGATCTATCGCAAACACATTAAGCATAATGATGCATATTTCAGCAAAATCACCCTCCCACGCTGCGCCGCGCGCGGTGTCCAGATTCATCAGCGGGTTTTGGGGGTGGCGTGCCTGGCAGCACGCCGGGTGAGACGGGGCTAGCCCGGTGTCTACTTGTAGACTTTTTTCAGCAATTGCAGCAGCGTTTTGCGCTCGGCATCCGTCAGGCGCGGGGTGCTGTCAATCTCCAGCTGGGCCGCGGTTTTCTCCGCGTTGCGCATCAGGGCGAGTCCGGCGGGCGTGGGGTGCAGCCCCATGGCCCGGCCATCGAGCGGATGCGGCTGGCGGGCAATCAGGTCCCGCTTCTCCAGGGCGTTGACCATCTGCACCAGGTTGGGAGCCAAAATGCTCAGGGCCGCACACAACTGCCTCGAGGTGATTCCCGGGTTGTGGACGATCAGCGACAGCACCGAGAAGTCCACAATGCGCAACTCGTAAACGGCCATGCGCTGCAGGAACACCTCAATGATGGTCAAAGCCGCCCGGCGCGCGTTGTAGCCCAGCAGCGTTTCCAGGTAACGGGCGTTGACCTTGTCGACGTGGGGATGTTGGGGCTTGGCGTCCATGGGAGTCTGGGAGGGCAAACCGGTGAGCATACCAAGCCGTTCAGGCGCCACTGTCCAGACGCGCCGTGATGATGTGCAGGCGCATCGCAAACTCCGGCAACACCCAGTGGCGCACGGCGCTGGCCGGCTCCGTCCAGCGCGACCCATGGGCTGTTGCGGACGCGTCATCCTGGGTGGCGTGGCTGATTTGCAGCCAGGCCCAGGACATCAGGCACAGCGTCAGCGCACGCAGGTAGTCGTCGGCCACCCAATACAGCAGTTGCGGGTCGCCAGGGGCAGCCTGCGCAAGCCGCTCGGTCACCTGCCGCAGCGCGGCAACCTGGTCCAGGAAGTGGGCCTGTGCAGCCACTCCGGGATCCAACTCATCACTGAGCGTTTGCAACAGCGTGAACAGGCCCAAGCCCGCGTCGGGCGCGATCTTGCGCACCAGCAGGTCGATGGCCTGAATCTCGTTGGTGCCCTCGTAAATCATGGTCACCCTGGCGTCGCGCACGATTTGCTCAATGCCCCATTCGCGCACATAGCCGTGTCCGCCAAACACCTGCAGGCACTCGCTGGCACCGTTGAAGGCCTGCGCGGTCCACGCGGCCTTGAGCACCGGGGTCACCAGGCTGCACCAGCGCTGCGCGGTATCGCGGCGGTCGGCATCGGGGTGGTGCTTCAGCAGGTCGAGTTCGATGGCCGTGTGCGGTAGGCCAGCACCCGCCCGCCGTCGATCCAGGCGCGCTGCGTGGACAGAATACGGCGCATCGCCGGATGCTCTGAAATCAGATCCGGTGCGCTGCCCATCTTTGCCTTGGGCGCGCGCATTTGCCGGCGCTCTTTGGAATAGGCATCGGCCTTTTGCCAGGCGGCCTCGAGCAGGCCTATGCCTTGCAGGCCGACGTGCAGGCGCGCGGCGTTCATCATCACGAACATGGCGCCCAGGCCGCGGTGCGGTTCGCCAATCATCCAGGCCGTCGCCTCGTCGAAGCGCATCACGCAAGTGGGACTGCCGTGCAGGCCCATTTTTTCTTCGATGCGTTCGCAGTGCACGGCATTTCGTATAGCCCCCACGCTCGGCACTGCGTGTCCTTCGCTGCCCCCCGGGGGGGCTGGCCTTGCTTGGGACGGCCCGGCGCTGCGGCCGCCCTCGGGCAGCAGCTTGGGCGCCAGGAACAGCGACAGGCCCTTGGGTCCAGCGGGCGCGTCAGGCAAGCGTGCCAGCACCAGATGGACGATGTTGTCGGTCAGGTCGTGCTCGCCGCCAGAGATAAAAATCTTGGTGCCGCTGACACGGTAGCTGCCGTCAGCCTGGGGCTGCGCCTTGGTGCGCACCAGGCCCAGGTCGCTACCGGCATGGGGCTCGGTCAGGCACATGGTGGCCAGCCATTCGCCGGTGGCTACTTTTTCCAGATACTCTGCCTTGAGCGCCTCACTGCCGTGGTGCTTGATGCACTCATAGGCGCCGTGCAGCAGGCCGGGCGCCATGGTCCAGCCGTGGTTGGCGCCGCTGAGCATTTCAAACAGCACAGCCTCCAGCACCGCCGGCAGCCCCTGGCCACCGTCCTGCGGCGCGCAGGCCAACGCGGGCCAGCCGGCTTGCCAAAACGCCTGGTAGGCCTCCTTGAAGCCCGGTGGCGTGGTGACCGTGCCTGCATCAAAGGTGCAACCAACGCTGTCGCCCACTTCCTGCAAGGGCGCGACCTGGTTCGTGACAAACTTGCCCGCCTCGTCCAGCACCTGCTGCACCAGGTCGGCATCGACCTCGGCAAAGCTGGGCAGCGCGAGCAGTTGCGCGGGGGCGTGAAGAACATCGTTCAGGATGAACTGGATGTCGGCTAACGGGGCTTGGTAGTGCATGCGGATTGCTATGAAAACGGTAGCTATTCAGGCTTATTCCACGAGGGCTAGAGGCCTATTTGGTGCTTGACGATTGGGCGCCTCACGCGCTGGCGGGCTCAGACTTCTTGCGGGCCGCGCCCAGGTAGGTGTCGATGACGCGGGGGTCCGTGGCCAACTCCCGGGCCGGGCCGCTCAGGGCCATGTCGCCCATTTCCAGCACGTAGCCGTAGTCGGCCGCCTCCAGCGCGGCACGGGCGTTTTGCTCTACCAGCAGCGTGGTCACGCCGGTTTTTCGCAGGGCTTCGATGGTGCGGAAAATTTCCTTCACCACCAGCGGGGCCAGGCCCAGGCTGGGCTCGTCCAGCATCAGCAGC
>JAUSNJ010000030.1 GCA_030645355.1 Rhodoferax sp.
CCTTTTCCGATCGAGAGGTCGTCATCCGCCTTCTGGGTGCCAGGGCGTGGGACCTTCTGAATCGGCTGCGGGACGAACGCCGCACCGGCCGCTCTGCGCGCATGCTGTATGAGGTGCTGGGTGACGTCTGGGTGGTCCAGCGCAACCCGTATCTACAGGACGACTTGCTGGAGAACCCCAAGCGCCGCAAATTGCTGGTGGACGCCCTGCAGCACCGCCTTGGCGAGGTTGAAAAGCGCCGCACGCCCGATTCCGACCGCCAGCGCGATGCCATCGTCGGCGAGTTGCTGGAAGCGGCCCGGGGCGCGGTGATCCGCTTTTCGGCCTCGTTCGAGGAGATGGCCGCCCTTCGCCAGCAGACCGGGCGCAAGCTGCGCAAGCTGACGCTCAAGGATAACGTCAAGTTCGACGGCCTGTCCCGCGTGTCGCACGTTACCGATGCGACCGACTGGCGTGTCGAATACCCGTTCGTGGTGCTGACGCCCGACACCGAAGCCGAGATGGCTGGACTGGTCAAGGCCTGCATCGAGCTGGGCCTGACGATTGTTCCGCGCGGCGGCGGCACCGGCTACACCGGCGGCGCGATTCCGCTGACCTGGAAATCGGCCGTCATCAACACCGAAAAGCTCGAAGCCATGACCGAGGTCGAGATGGTCTCGCTGCCCGGCCTGGACCAGCCGGTCGCCACGGTCTGGACCGAGGCCGGCGTCGTCACGCAGCGCGTGGCCGATGCGGCGGAGCGGGGCGGTTTTGTGTTTGCGGTCGATCCGACCTCGGCCGAAGCGTCGTGCATAGGCGGCAATATCGCCATGAACGCAGGCGGCAAAAAAGCAGTGCTGTGGGGAACGGCGCTGGACAACCTGGCCTCATGGCGCATGGTGACGCCCGACGCGCAGTGGCTCGAAGTGACCCGCGTGGGCCACAACCTGGGCAAGATCCACGATGCCGAGATGGCGAGTTTTGACCTGAACTATTTTGAAGCGGACGGCAAGACGCCGGTGCGCACCGAGCGGCTGGACATTCCCGGCAAGACTTTCCGCAAGGAAGGACTGGGCAAGGACGTGACCGACAAGTTCCTGAG
>JAUSNJ010000048.1 GCA_030645355.1 Rhodoferax sp.
TTTCGGACCCGCAGGAAGTCATTGCCCGCGCCGAGGCCCTGAGCGCCGAACTAGAGACCGACATCACCCCCGGCTTCGAGGCCCTGGTGTTCAAGGCGTCCCGCGGCATTGAAGACATCTACGAGTTGACCTACATCCGCAAGGACGGCAGCCGCGTCCCCGCCGTGGTGTCGGTCACCGCGCTGCGCGGCGACGACAACGCCATCATTGGCTACCTGCTGATTGGCACCGACAACACGGCCCGCAAGGCGGTCGAGGCCGAACGGGCGCATCTGGACCGTGCCCTGCAGATCAAGAATATCGAACTGGAGGCCGCCCGCGCCACGGCCGACAAGGCCAACCAGGCCAAGTCCGACTTTTTGTCCAGCATGAGCCACGAGCTGCGCTCACCGCTGAACGCCATTCTGGGCTTTGCCCAACTGATGGAGTCCGGCCAGCCCACCCCAACCCCCGCCCAGGTCGGCAGCATTGAGCAGATTCTGAAAGCGGGCTGGTACCTGCTGGAGCTGATCAATGAAATTCTGGATCTGGCGCTGATCGAGTCGGGGCGGCTGTCGATGTCGATTGAGCCGGTTTCCGTGTCCGAGGTGCTGCACGATTGCCAGACCATGATTGAACCCCAGGCCAATAGCCGCGGCATACAAATGCACTTCCCGGTGTTCAGCGTCCCCTGCTTTGTGGCGGCGGACCGCACCCGGGTCAAGCAGGTGTTCGTCAACCTGCTGAGCAATGCCATCAAGTACAACCGCTTGCACGGCGACGTGGACGTCACTTTCAGGTTCACCGACCAGGATCGCCTGCACATCAGCGTGCGCGACACGGGTGAAGGCTTGTCCGCCCAAAAACTGTCGCAACTGTTCCAGCCCTTCAACCGCCTGGGCCAGGAGGACAGCGGCGAAGAGGGCACCGGCATTGGCCTGGTCGTCAGCAAACGGCTGGTGGAGCTGATGGGTGGCAGCATTGGTGCGCACAGCACCGTGGGCGTGGGCAGTGAATTCTGGATTGAGCTGAACCTGGCAGTGCCCCATGCACTGGTGCTGGACGCCGATACAGCGCCGGTACTGCAACTGGCTCCGGCACAGGACGGCACCCGCGTGCGGACCCTGCTGTACGTGGAAGACAACAAGGCCAACATGGAACTGGTGGCCCAGCTCATCGCACGCCGCCCGGATATGCGCCTGTTGCGGGCCGAGGATGGCCTGCGCGGCATTGCGCTGGCACGCACGCACCTGCCGGATGTGATTTTGATGGACATCAACCTGCCCGGCATCAGTGGCCTGCAGGCCCTGGGGCTGTTGCGCGAAGACCCGCTGACCCAGCACATTCCGGTGCTGGCACTGAGCGCCAATGCCATGCCGCGCGACATCGAACGGGGCATGGAAGCCGGCTTCTACCGCTACCTGACCAAGCCCATCAAGATTACCGAGTTCATGCAGGCGCTGGATGCGTGTCTGGCGCTGGTACAGCCCGCGCTGGAGCCGTAGTCATATACGAAATCGACCTCTAGCCCTCGTAAACATTGGGCTATTAGCTATTAATTTGGGAGCAATCGCATCTTGGACACCTTTCCCATCGTCGGCATTGGCGCATCCGCCGGGGGCTTGGCCGCATTTGTGGCTTTTTTCGCGGGCCTGCCCGCCGACAAAGAGCCCGGCATGGCGTTTGTGCTGGTGCAGCACCTGGCGCCCGACCACGACAGCCTGCTGACCGAACTGATACAGCGTGCCACCCGCTTGCCGGTGGTGGAGGTCACGGACGGCATGGTGGTGCAAGTCAACTGTGTCTACATCATTCCCCCCAACCGCGACATGGCCTTCCTGAACGGCGCCCTGCATCTGCTGGAGCCCACCGCACCACGCGGCCACCGCCTGCCCATTGACTACCTGTTTCGCTCGCTGGCACAGGACCAGCACGAGCAGGCCATTGGCATTGTGCTGTCGGGCACCGGCAGCGATGGCACGCTGGGCGTGCGCTCCATCAAGGACGGCGGGGGCATGGTCATGGTGCAAAGCGCGGCCTCGGCCGAGTTCGATGGCATGCCGAACAGCGCCCTGGCCACCGGTGTGGTGGACTACGAGTTGCCACCGGCCGAGATGGCCGCGCAGCTGATGGCCTATGTCAGCCACGCGCTGGGCAGCTCCGCGCGCTCGGTGGCGGTGGCGGCTCCGCAATCCGGGAAGGCACTGCAAAAAGTATTCCTTTTGTTGCGCGCCCAGACCAAGCATGATTTTTCCCAGTACAAGCCCAACACGATTTACCGCCGCATCGAGCGGCGCATGGCCGTGCACCAGGTGCAAACGCTGGGCGACTATGTGCAATACCTGCAGCACACCCCGGTGGAAGTGGAAGCCCTGTTCCGCGACCTGTTGATTGGCGTGACCAGTTTCTTTCGCGACCCGGAAGCCTTTGCCGCGCTGGAGTCACTGGTCGTTCCCAGGCTGTTTGACGGCAAGCCCGCCGGTGGCGTGGTGCGGGCCTGGACCGCGGGCTGCTCCACGGGTGAAGAGGCCTACTCCATCGCCATCCTGCTGCAGGAGCGACTGGAGACGCTGAAGCAGAACTTCAAGATCCAGGTGTTTGCCACCGACATTGACAGCCGTGCCATTGCGGTGGCCCGCGCGGGCCTGTACCCCGCCAGCATTGCCGATGACATCTCACCGGAACGCCTGGCCCGCTTCTTCACGCAAGAGGCTGAGGGCAGCGCGTATCGCGTGCACAAGAGCATCCGCGACATGCTGGTGTTTTCGGAGCAGGACCTGATCCGCGACCCGCCGTTCTCCAAACTCGATCTGATCACCTGCCGCAACCTGCTGATTTACCTGGGCACGGATTTGCAGAAGAAGCTCATCTCCATGTTTCACTATTCGCTCAAGCCCGGCGGCATGCTGTTTCTGGGCACCTCGGAAACCGTGGGCGAGTTTGTCGACCTGTTTGCACCGCTGGAGCGCAAATCCAAGCTGTACCAGCGCAAGGAAGATTTTCAAGGCGCCCAGCGCGCGGCCCTGGGCCGCTTTTTGCCCCCTCCCTCCATGAAACACTCCACCACTCCCCAAACCGCTGGCAGAACCCATCCGCCCCAACCCTTGTCACTGCGCGAACTGACCGAGCAAAGCCTGTTGAAGGAAGACGCCAAGGTCGCCGTGCTGGTCAATGGCCAGGGCGATATCCTCTTTTTGCATGGCCGTGCCGGCATGTACCTGGAACCCACTCCGGGTGACGCCGGTATCAACAACGTTCTGAAAATGGCGCGCGAGGGGCTGCGCCGCGAGCTCACCACCAGCCTGTACAAGGCGGTGGGCGCCAAGGAGCGTGTGGTGGTCCTGGGCTTGCGTGTCAAAACCAACGGGCACCACACCCTGGTCAACCTGACGGTCTGCCCGGTCGCACAAGGCCCGGCCGCCGCGCTGGAGTCGCCGCTGTATCTGGTCATACTGGAAGCAGCCCCTGCGGTGCCGGCATCCGCGGGGCTAACAGGCGCGGCCCCCACGGTGGTGGCGGCTGGCGAACACAACCAGGACGCCCGTTCGCAGATTGCACAGCTCACCGAAGAGCTGCAGGCCAAGGAAGAGTACCTGCACGCGGCCAACGAAGAACTGGAGACCTCCAACGAAGAGTTGAAATCGTCCAACGAGGAAATGCAGTCGGTCAACGAGGAGCTGCAATCGACCAACGAAGAGCTGGAGACCTCCAAGGAAGAGATGCAGTCGATCAACGAGGAGCTGTCCACCGTCAACGCCGAGCTGCAGACCAAGGTGGGGGATTTGTCCCGCGCCAACAACGACATGAACAACCTGCTGGCGGGCACCGGCATTGCGACGATCTTTGTCGACCACAGCCTGCGCATCCTGCGCTTTACCCCCACCGCCTCGCTGATCATCAACCTGATAGCCAGTGATGTGGGGCGCCCGGTGGGCCACATTGTGTCGAACCTGGTGGGCTATGACAGCCTCGTCGTGGATGCCCAGGGGGTGCTCAAGACGCTGATTCCCCAGGAGATTGACGTGCAGACCACGGCGGGCAAGTATTTCGCCATGCGCATACTGCCGTACCGCACGCTGGACAACGTGATCGAGGGTGCGGTGATCACGTTTGTGGAGATCACCGAGATCGTGCGCTCGCGCGAGGCGCTGCGCAAGGCCAACGAGATGCTGCGCCTGGCCGTGGTGGTGCGCGACGCCAGCGACGCCATGACCGTGCAGGACCTGGACGGCCGCATCATCGCCTGGAACCCCGGCGCCGTGCGGCTGTATGGCTGGACCGAGGAGGAGGCACTCACCATGAACGTGCGCGACCGCATCCCCCCGGAGCTACAGGACAGCGCTTTGGCCAAGGTACGCCAGCTCAGCCAGGCCGAAGCGCTGGAACCGTATGCCACAGAGCGGCTGACCAAGGACGCCCAGGTGGTGGAGGTCTCGCTGATCTCGACCGCGCTGGTCAATGACGCGGGCCAGGTGTACGCCATTGCCACCACCGAACGCAGAAAAGACCATGCCAAGCTTTAGTGAATGGTCGCTGCAGGCGTTGCGCCACCGGGCCGAGGCGGCGGCGGGGACGGACCTTGCCCATGCGGCAGGTGGCTTGGAAGACCTGTCGGTGGAGGCCCTGCACAGGATGGTGCACGAGTTGCAGGTGCACCAGATTGAGCTGGAAATGCAGAACGACCAACTGCGCCACACCCAGCAGGAACTCGATGCCGCCCGCGCCCGGTACTTTGACCTGTATGACCTGGCGCCGGTGGGCTATTGCACGGTCGACGCGCAGGGCCTGATTCTGGAGGCCAACTTCACGGCCGCCCTGCTGCTGGACACGGTGCGCAGTGATCTGGTCCAACAGCCGGTGAGCCGTTTCATCGTCAAATCGGATCAGGACACCTACTACCGTTGCCGCAAGGCCCTTCTGGTCGATGGCTTGCCGCAGGAGTGCGAGTTGCAGATGCTCAAACGGGGAGGAGCCCCGATTTGGGTTCACATGCGACTCAGTGCCGCACAAGACAGCGCGGGCGCACCCGTGCAGCGCATGGTGCTGGGCGACATCTCCGAGCGCAGACGCATGGACGGCGCGCTACAGACCCAAAACCGGGAGCTGGAAACCGCCCGGGCCGTGGCCGACAAGGCCAACCTGGCCAAGTCCGACTTTCTCTCCAACATGACGCACGAGTTGCGCTCACCGCTAAACGCCATTCTGGGATTTGCCCAGCTCATAGACCAGGGCGTGCCCGCACCAACCGCCAACCAGAAATCCAGCGTGGACCAGATTCTGAAGGCCGGCTGGTATTTGCTGGACCTGATTGGCGAGATTCTGGACCTCGCGGCCATTGAGTCGGGCAAGGTCAAACTGACGCTGGAACCCGTTGCGCTGGCCGGTGTGCTGCTGGATTGCCATTCACTGATGGAGCCGCAGGCGGCCAAGAAAGGCGTTGCGTTGCACTTTACGACGCTGGCCCAGCCGTATTGGGTGGTCGCAGACAGCACCCGGCTGAAGCAGGTGATGGTCAATCTGCTGTCCAACGCCATCAAGTACAACCGGATCGGCGGCCGTGTGGACGTTCACTGTGAACAAAAATCCCTTGAGCGCCTGCGCATCAGCGTACAGGACACCGGCATAGGCTTGTCGCCATCGGGCATATCCAGGCTGTTTCAACCCTTTAACCGCCTGGGTCACGATACGCGCACGGTGGAGGGATCGGGCATAGGCCTGGCGGTCAGCAAACGCCTGGTCGAATTGATTGGCGGCACCATTGGTGTCGACAGCACGGTCGGAGTGGGGAGCGTTTTCTGGTTCGAACTGGACTTGCTGCCCGATGCCGACATGCCCGAGAACACTGCTGCGAACAACCCGCGCCCCCCATTACAAGGAGAAACTCCATGATCAACCCTGTCGACATTCTCAACGCCCAGATCCTGATCGTCGACGACCAGGAATCCAACGTGCAGCTGCTGGAGCAACTGCTGCGCGAAGCCGGCTACACCGGGGTCTCGTCGACCCTGCGGCCTGAAGAGGTCTGTGCACTGCACCGCCAGAATGCCTACGACCTGATCCTGCTGGACCTGCAGATGCCGGTGATGGACGGATTTCAGGTCATGGAGGCGCTCAAGACCAACACCACCGATGACTACCTGCCGGTCATTGTGCTCACCGCCCAACCCGGCCACAAGCTGCGCGCGCTGCAAGCCGGCGCCAAGGACTTTGTCAGCAAACCCTTTGACCTGATCGAGGTCAAAACCCGCATCCACAACATGCTGGAAGTGCGCCTGCTGTACAAAAAGCTGGCGGACTTCAACAAGGTACTGGAGCAGACCGTGCTGGAGCGCACCGCGGAGTTGCGCGAGAGCGAGGCGCGCTACCGCAGCCTGACCGAGCTGGCATCGGACTGGTATTGGGAGCAGGACGAAAACGGCAGCTTCACCAAGGTGTCGGGCCCGGTGCTGGAGATGCTGGGCATCCGGGTGGAGGGCTTGAATGGCACGTCCAGGGGCGTGCAGGTGGACTGCTGGGACGAGACCGAGCGCGAGACCCTGCGCGCCACCATTGCCGCGCGGGAGCCCTTTCTGGACTTCCTCTTCCACCGGGTCAACGCGGACGGTTCACGCCAGCAATTCCGGGTCAGTGGCGAGCCCATGTTCAGCCTGAACAGCCGCTTTCTGGGCTACCGCGGCATCGGCGTAGAAATATTTGACGCGGCGTGAGCCCGAAAGTAATGCAATGATCCCCACACCGCTCCACACCCCCCAACACAACCATTTGCTGGCAGCACTGCCCGCAGCCGACCTTGCGCTTTTTGCCGACCAGCTCGAACTGGTGCCCATGCCGCTGGGCCAGATGCTGTACGAGCCCGGCACGCAGTTGCGCCACGCCTTCTTTCCCACCACCTCCATCGTCTCGCTGCACTATGTGACCGAGACCGGCGCATCGGCTGAAACTGCTGGTGTGGGCAACGAAGGCGTGGTGGGCATTTCCCTGTTCATGGGGGGCGACACCACACCCAGCTCGGCCGTGGTGCAAACCGCGGGCCATGCCTACCGGCTGGACCGCCATGTGCTGCAAGCCGAATTCAACCGCGCCGGTGCCCTGCAGCGCCTGCTGCTGCGCTACACCCAGGCCTTGATGACCCAGATGGCGCAGTCGGCGGTCTGCAACCGCCACCACTCGGTGGAGCAGCAACTGTGCCGCTGGCTGTTGCTGACCATGGACCGGGTGCCGATGCGCGAGCTGGTCATGACGCAGGAGCTGGTGGCCAGCATGCTGGGGGTGCGCCGCGAAAGCGTCACCGAGGCGGCGGGCAACCTGCAGACGGCGGGCTACATCCGCTACCGGCGCGGCCACATTGCGGTGCTGGACCGCAAGGGCCTGGAGACGCAGACCTGTGAGTGCTATGGCGTGGTCAAGAAGGAGCTGGACCGCTTGCTGAAGGACGTGCGGACAACTACTTCTTGATGCTCATCTCGTTGCTGACCAGGCGAACGCCCTCGACGCCGCGTGCAATGGCGACCGCACGCTCCATCTGAATCTGGTTGTCGACAAAACCGCTGAGCAGCACTTCATCGTTGCGCGTGACGACGGCGATGTCGAAGCTCTTGACTCCGGGGTCGCCCAATAGCGCGGCCTTGACCTTGCTGGTGATGATGCCGGCGTCCACTTTCTTGCCGACGCTGGTGGGCGCGCCTTTGAGGATCACATTGTTCTGAACCGCCTTGACGCCCTCTACCGCGCGGCTCGCGGCGGTGGCGCGGTCCAGTTGCGCCTGGTTGTCGACAAAGCCGCTGAGCAGCACTTCGCCCTTGCGGGTTTCGACCTTGAAGTCAAAGCTCTTGATATCCGGGTCGCCCAGCAGCACGGCCTTGACGTTGCTGGTGATGACGCTGTCATCAATTTCGGTGCCGACCGTGGTACCGGGTGCTGCCGCGCCGGTACTTTCAACGGCCTTGTCACAGCCCACCACGCCGATGGCCAAAACGCCGACCAGTGCCGTGCCAAGAACAAGATTTTGAAAGTGGGTTTTCATGGGGAGTCTCCGGAAGATCACAAAGCTGTGACGGCGCCCACGAGGTTGCGCTGATTCCTTGGGGACTTCTGTTCGCTTGCGCACAAACAGGGGACGTACGCGCACCTATGCTGACACCTACCTATGACGCAATCCCGCGCAGCGCAGGCCAGCGCAACCGCCACGCAGTCCAGTCCCAACGACCTGGCTGTGGCGGGGGCATGGACCGCGCGCGACCTGGGCGCCGTTGGGGTGCAACTGGACGCCTTTGTCTTTGGCGCCGGTACCGCGGTGCGCGTCGATGCCAGCGGCGTCGACGCGCTGGACACCGCAGGCGCCTGGGTTCTGCACCAGCTGCTGGCACGCGCGCGGGGCACCGCAGCGTCCGCCACACTGCAGGGCCTGCGTCCGCAATGGGAGCGCTTGTTGCAGGCCGTCACACTGCATGTGCAGGAGCAGACCGGCGAGCCGGCGCCCGTCGCTATTCCCGTGCCCGGCGGCGTGGAACGCATCGGACGCAGCGCCGCGGCGAGCTGGGAGCAGGCCTATGCCATGCTGGGCTTTGTCGGTGAGAGCGCGTTGGCGCTGGGCGGCTGCATCGCCCACCCTTCACGTATGCGCTGGCGCCCCATCCTGTTCAACATCCGCAGGGCGGGTTTCGACGCGCTGCCCATCGTCGGGCTGCTGGCTTTCCTGCTGGGCATTGTGGTGGCCTATCAGGGTGCCGACCAGCTGCGCCAGTATGGCGCCAACATTTTTGTGGCCGACCTGGTGGGGCTGTCCATGCTGCGCGAGTTCGCGCCGCTGATCACCGCCATCATCGTTGCCGGGCGCTCGGGCTCGGCATTCGCCGCGCAGATCGGGACCATGGCCGTGACCGAAGAGATCGACGCCATGCGCACGATTGGCATTGCGCCGCTGGAGCTTCTGGTGCTGCCCAAGGTCATCGCGCTGGTGATTGCCTTGCCCCTGCTCACGGTGTTTGCCGATGTGCTGGGTGTGGCCGGTGGCATGCTGATGGCGCAAAGCCAGCTGGGCGTGGGCTATGGCGAATTTCTGGACCGCATGGCCCAGGCGGTCAGCGTCACGTCGTATGCGGTGGGCATTGGCAAGGCACCGGTTTTTGCCGTGATCATCAGCGTGGTGGGGTGCTTTCAGGGTTTTCGCACCCAGGGCGGCGCCGACAGCGTGGGCCAGCAAACCACACGCAGCGTGGTGCAGTCCATTTTTTGGGTGATCGTGGCCGACGCCCTGTTCTCCATTGCCTTCAGCCTGTTGGATCTGTGACATGAGCAGCGCACCGTCCACCGCCGAAGCCGTCATCGCCATGCGCCAGGTCGGGACCCGCTTTGGGGACCACGTGGTGCACGCGGGGCTGGACCTGGAGGTACAGCGGGGCGAAATATTTGCGGTGATTGGCGGCAGTGGCTCGGGCAAATCAACACTGCTGCGCGAGATGATCCTGCTGCAGAAGCCCAGCGAAGGCACGATTCAGGTGCTGGGCGTGCCGCTGGAAGACATTGACGACGCCGCCGCGTTGGCGCTGCGCCAGCGCTGGGGTGTGATGTTCCAGCATGGCGGTTTGTTTGGGTCGCTCACGGTGCTGGAAAACATCGGCCTGCCACTGCGTGAACACACCGACCTGGCGGACCCGTTGATCGATGAGATCGCGCACTGGAAACTGTCCATGGCCGGGCTCAAGGCCGAGGTGGCATCACAGTATCCGTCCGAACTCAGCGGCGGCATGATGAAGCGCGCCTCGCTGGCCCGGGCGTTGGCGCTGGACCCGGAGCTGCTGTTTTTGGACGAACCCACGGCCGGCCTGGACCCCGACAGCGCGGCCGGTGTGGACACACTGGTGCGCACGCTGCGCGACCTGTACGGCCTGACCATTGTGATGATCACCCACGACCTGGACTTGCTGTGGCAGGTGGCCGACCGGGTGGCCGTACTGGCCGATGGCAAGGTGCAGGCAACGGGGTCCATGGACGAACTCTGCCGCACCGACAACCCCCTGGTGCGGCCTTTCTTTGACGGCCCGCGCGCCCGCGGCGCGCAGCAGCAGGCCCAGACCCCACAAACCACCCAGGAGCCGGCATGGAAACCAAAGTGAGCTACACCATCGTCGGGGCCTTTGTGCTGGGCCTTGGCGCGGTGCTGATTGCCGGCGTGCTGTGGCTGGCCTCGGGCGGGGCCTGGCAAAAAGACTATGACCGCTATCTGGCGATTGAGAATGAATCGGTGGCGGGCCTGAACCTGAATGCACCGGTCAAGTACAACGGGGTGGACGTAGGCAAGGTGCAGCGCATCGACCTGGACCATGCCGATCCGCAGCGCGTCATCCTGTCGTTTGATATCGAGCGCGGCACGCCGGTGAAAGAGGACACGATTGCCATTTTGAAGACCCAGGGCATTACCGGCATTACCTACGTGGAACTCAGTGGTGGAGCCGTAGGCTCGCCGCCACTGCAGACGGTCGCACCCAATCACTACCCCGTGATCCAGACCCGCCCCTCGCTGAGCGCACGGCTGGAAAACATTCTCACCAGCGTGCTGGGCAAACTCGACAGCACCTCGAACAACATCAATTCCGTGCTCAGCGATGAGAACAAGGCGGCGTTCAAAGACATCTTGCGCAACAGCGCAGAGGCCACGGCAAAGATCGGGCCGCTGATTGACAAGGTCGGGCGCAGTGCCGATGCGGTTGGGAAAATGGGCGGCGACCTCTCCAACGCGGGCGCCAGTGCCGCCAAGGCCGCCGATGGCCTGGGCGCGGGCGTCAAACGCCTGGGCACCGACACGCTGCCGGAGCTGGAACATTTGCTGGGCGAACTGGGCACCCTGAGCAACTCACTGAAGCGCCTGAGCGATCAAACCACCCGCGACCCCAGCGGTCTGATCTTCGGGCACAAACCGGTCCCCAACGGGCCTGGTGAAACGGACACTAAACCATGAAAACACTTCGACTGCTGGCCGTCAGTGTGGCTGCTGCAAGCCTGTGTGCCTGCAGCATGCTGCAGCCCAAGGCCGTCACACCGCCGGCCTTCTATGCGCTGGAGGCTGGCCGGCCATCCGGCACGGCCCCTGGACCGGTGTCCACCGCCCAGGCAACATCGACCCTGGTCATCAGCCCCGTGCGCGCCGCATCGGGCTTTGACAGCCAGCGCATCATCTACGTGCGCGAGCCGCACAAGCTGGAATACTTTGCGCGCAGCGAGTGGATCGACACCCCGGCCCGCATGCTGGGGCCGCTGCTGGTCGCGTCCATCACGCACACCGGCGCTTTCAAGGCCGTCGTGATGACGCCCGGCTCAGCCAGTGGCGAGCTGCGGCTGGACAGCGAGATTGTCCGTTTGCAACAAGACTTTCGGACCCGTCCCAGCCGCGTGCAATTCACGTTGCGCGTCTATCTGGTGGACGAAAAGACCCGTCGGGTACTGACCTGGCGTGAGTTTGATGGAGACCTTGCAGCCACCCGTGACGACCCGTATGCGGGTGTGGTGGCGGCCAACCAGGTGGTTCAGACGGTACTGCAGCAGGTGTCGCAGTTCTTGGCGCAACGGCCTAACTGAACCTATTGTGAGACTAATGGGCCTCTAGCCCTCGTGAAATATGAATAAATAGCTATGTATTTTGTAGCATTCACCACCACGCATCGCCAGGTCGGTGGGCTGGGTATCCCTTCGTCGGCCCACCGGCCCCGCCAACACATCTGTTGCGGAGCCAGGGACTCAGGCTATCAAGGACGGACGGTGATCTCGTTGCGAACCGACACGACGCCCTTGACGCCACGGGCAATGGCTTCCGCAGTGGCGCGCTCGGCGCTGTTCTTGGCAAAGCCGGACAGCATGACCGTGCCGTTCAGGGTTTCGACCTTGATCGACGCGGCATCCACCTGTTTGTTCTCGATGAATCGGGATTTGATCAGGGTGGTGATGCCGGTGTCATCCACATAGGCGCCCACGGTTTCCTGGCCGCGCTGGACGGCACAGCCGGTGGCGGTCAGCATGACGATGGCAGAAATGGCAATGGCGAGGGTGCGACGGATGTACATGGTGGATCTCCAGTGAATAGAACAAATAAAAACAGACTGACCAGCGGACTATAAAAATGCGCGGCGGGTTCGTCGGTGCGCTAGCGCACCGTGGGCGAGCCCTATTTCTGAACGGGAACGACGATGATGGTGTCGCCCGGCTTGCCGGTGCGGCCGGTGTCACCCTTGGCGCCGTCGTAGCCCGGTGCACCGGTTGCGCCCGAGTTGCCCTGGTTGCCCGTGGCACCGGTCGCGCCGGTAGAGCCGGTGGCGCCGGTCTCGCCGGCAGGGCCTGGCACTGGAACGTTGGCCCCTGTGCTTCCCGTCGCGCCGGTGGCGCCGGTTGCACCGGCAGGGCCTGGCACCAGGACCACCGCAGGTGGTGCCGTGCTGGCAGGGTTGCAGGCGCACAGGACCAAGGTGGCCAACACGGTGGCAATTGTCAAAGAAGTAGTTTTCATGGATTCCTCGTAAAGGGTTGGTTGGTAGACCACTGCAGAGTAGCCCGCGCTGTGGAACCGGTCTGTGCGCTAGGCCACAGGCAACGCAATCACAAAACAGCTTTGCGCCGCCAGGTCGACCCAGCGCAGGCTTTGTCCGGGACGCAGCGCCTGCGCATCCAGCGGTGTCGTGGCATCCAGGGCATCGCCCAGGCTCGCACGCATCAGGATGAAGTGCATGGTGCGCGCATCCCGCACCAGCGTCAGCTCTGCCCGGCGCCAGTGCGCGGGCAGGCAGGGATGGAAGACCAGCTCCTGCGCGTCCACCTGCAGGCCAAAAATGGATTCAATGGCCCCCCGGTGCATCCAGGCTGCAGCCCCGGTGTACCAACTCCAGCCACCACGCCCGACATACGGGGGCTGGGTGTAGACATCACCAGCCATGGCATAGGGCTCCACACCATAGACCGGGCCACGGGAGGGATGGCTGGCGCGGTGGGCCGGACTCAGATAGGTGAAGTAGCGGTAGGGGTCATCACTCTCGCCCGGCGGGTCGCCAGCATCCCTGGCGTGGGCCGCCAGCGCCATCAGGGCCCAGACCCCGGCGTGCGAGTATTGGCCGCCATTTTCGCGAACACCGGGCGGGTAGGCCTGGATGTAGCCCGCGCTGGGTAGCGCGAGACTCAGCGGCGGGTCCAGCAGCTTGATGAGCCCATGGTCCACGTCCACCAGCTGCGCGTCCATGGCCCGTAGCGCGGCGCTCTGCTGGCTGGTGTCTGCGGCCCCGGACAGTGCGGACCAGGCCTGGGCAATCAGGTCGATGCGGGCTTCCGCGTTGGCGCTCGATCCCAAGGCCTGCCCGTCGTCAAAGAAGGCTCTCTTGAACCACTTGCCGTCCCATGCGGGGCCCTGGAGTGCGAGCTTCCAGCCCTGCAGCGCGGCCTCCCAGTGGTGCGTGCGGTCGACTTCGCCACGCGCTTGGGCCAGGGGCACGAAGTCTGCCACCAGCCGGCACAGAAACCAGCCCAGCCAGACCGATTCACCACGGCCCTCGATGCCGACCCGATTCATGCCATCGTTCCAGTCACCACTGCCCATCAAGGGCAGGCCGTGCACCCCCACACGCAGGCTGCGGTCAATGGCGCGCGCGGCATGCTCATAGACCGACGCCTCCTGGGTGTTGACGGTGGGCGTGTAGTACGCGTCTTCGGCTCCATCGGGGATGGCAGCTCCGTCCAGAAAAGGCACCCGCTGCTCGAGCAGCGCCACGTCGCCCGTGGCGCGCACATAGTGGGTGCAGGCGTAGGCCAGCCACAGCAGATCGTCCGAGAAATGGGTGCGCACACCGGCACCGGTTGGCGCATGCCACCAGTGCTGCACATCGCCCTGCTCAAACTGGCGCGACGCACACAGCACAATTTGGGCACGCAACATGTCCGGTGCGGCCCACGCCAGTGCCATGGCATCCTGCAACTGGTCGCGAAATCCGGTGGCACCGCCGGCCTGGTAGAAGCCTGCCTTGGCCCACAGTCTGCAGGTCACCGTCTGGTACAGCAGCCAGCGGTTGACCATCGCATCGAACAGCGGATCGGGCGTCTTGACCGTGGTAGCACCCAACAACTGGCCCCACAGGCTGTGCACGGCTTCCATGCGGCTCTCCGGTGGCACGGCAGCGGACAGGGTGGCCAGTTGGATGGCGGCCTCCCTGTTTTCGGCATAGCCCAGCAGAAAGACGCGCTCGCCGGATGCGCCCGCCGCCAGCTCCATCGGCGAGGCGATGGCAGCGCAGGGGTCCAGCCCGGAGCCGCTACGCTGTCCCAATCGGTCTGGCAACACGGCTTGCCCCAGGGGGTCAAGCCACTCGCGTCGGTCGCAGGTCCAGTCATCCGTGGGGCCGGCAGGGCCGGCCATGCACAGAAACGCCGTGCCCTCGCCAAACCCGGCCGCGCGCTCGCGTTGGCTCGCCAACAGGACCGTGGGACTGCCTTCGGATAGCCTGCCCTGGTGGCACGCGGTCTGAACCGTGTTGCGGTCCGCGCGGTTGGCGCCCATCAGCCATTCCGCGATGGCGGCGATGCGCAGATGCTGCGTCTTCTGACCCTGGTTGATGATGACCAGCTTGACCTGCTTGACCGATGTGCGGGCGTCCACGCACCAGGTCACGCGTACCTCCAGGTCCCCATGGTGGTGGCTGACCACGCTATACCCCTGGCCATGGCGTATCTGGTACCGGGCGCCCCGCGCACCCCAGGCGTTAGCAGCCGCACTCCAGGTCTCACCGGTCCTGCGGTCCTGCAACAGGAACCATTCGGCGGGCGGGTCTGCCACCGGGTCGTTGGACCAGGCCGTCAGCTGGTTGAGGCGGCTGTTGATGGCCCAGGTGTAGCCACTGCCAGCCTCGGACAGTTGCGCGCCAAAGCCGGGATTGGACAACACGTTGATCCAGGGCCTGACCGGGCGCGCACTGGTGCTGACCGCAAACTCAAACTCGGCGCCGTCGTCGGAAAAACGGCCCACCGGCGCGGAGACAGCAGAGCCGGCGCGGGGGCTGTGGTGGACCATAGTCGCGCGGGGCGCCTCCTGGAGCGTCGCCCATGCGATGGCATGCAAGTCCATCCAGTCCTGCACATGGTGTGCCAGGGGACGCCCGTCCGCATACAGCCGGAACCGGGCCAGTGCCTTGAGGGTACTGAGTTCGTCCACCGACAGCGCGTCGGAGCGCAACAGATAGAACCCCGTGCAGGGCGCTCGCGTCTGCCGGGCGGCATCCAGCACATGGCGCTCGCGCAGGGCTTCGATTTCACGGTGCAAGGCCATCACATAGGACACGGGCTCCGAATTGACCACCACCAGGTCACACGCAACGCCGCCCCACGACCACAGATTCAGCAGCTGTGCCAGCGCGCGCAGCATGCCCACGCCCTGCGCCGCACCGGCCGACACCAGAATCAGGGGCCGATCGCCGGAGATGCCAAATCGCCACAGCAAGCGGCGGTCGCAGACCCCCGCCTTGCTGTTGGGCGCATCTGGCGCACGCATGGGCATGCGGGTCAGGCTCAGCACCAGGGCGGTCGTCAGCGACTGCATCGCGGAAAAATTTTCGGCATTGATGCGCAGGGCGCGCAAACGGATGCTGGTCAGGGTTGCCGACATCAGGGAGGCCCTGCGGACGTTGTTGGGCTGGCGGTATTTGTCGATCACCGCGTGCAGGGTCTCCGCGTTGTCGGACACAGCGGTTGCAAAGGTCAACTGGATCCGGGCCATGGGCGCAATGCGCAGTTGAACCGCCAGGGCGCAGAACGGGTCCAGACCCGTGTCCAGCAGCTTGCTGGCCTGGTTCGATGGTCCGGGCACGGGGTCCAGCGATGCCAGTGGGCTGGCCGGGCAATGGTTGCGCCCCAACCAGCGTTGACGGTCGGTTTGGATGCGCGTGCCCAACACCCGCGGATCCGATGTGGTCAGGAAATGCGCCAGCTGCACACCCTGCTCGGATGGCAGGCGTGGCTTGCGCTCAAACAGCAGCGCCTGGTGCCGGTTCAACCATTGCGCACGCACAAACAGGTTGGTGAAGGCGGGGTGCGCTTCGTCGGCGAGCCGGTCTGCCAGCGTGACCTCGAACGCCGATATGAGTTCAATGTGCAGGGTGCGATCGCTGACATTGCGCAGCTCCACACTGCGAAATTCGATGTCGTCCTCCGGGCTGACCCAAACGGTGGTTTGCGCATGCAAGTCAGCCCATGCGGCATCAAAGCACACGCGGTCCGCGTGGTAGACGCTTTGGTAGGTCGCGTCCGGGTCAGGCGCCGGATGCTGGGTGAGCGACACCGGGCTGGACAGCGGGTCCCTGCGCACATAGAAAAAACTTCCCCGGTCATCGCGCAGTGCGTCATCGCGCTGGCGGGTGATGCCGGTCTGGCCCCATCGGCTCCAGCCGGCGCCATTGGCCCGCAAGGCCACGCTGTAGCGTCCATTGGACAGCAGATGCGTGGGCTCCACGGCCGTCAAGCCCGGAAGCACCTCGCGCAGCAGACCCGGTGAGCGCCGCCGTTGCCGCGCCAGGGGACGTACGTCGGCGCGCGGAGCGTACAGTACAGAGACTTCCCGCGGCACCCGTTCGTGCAACAGGGACGCCACGGCCTCCAGGGGTGCGTTGGCCATGCCCCAGCGCTGCGCCGGAGCGCCCAGCAGCACATGGGCCAGCGAGACGATGCTCATGCCCTGGTGGTGGGCCATGACGGTGTTGACCAGCGAAAACGGCCGGTCACTGCCACTGACCTGGCGCGCCGGGGTGTAGTCCAGCGCCTCGACAAATCCATAGCGCCCCCGGGCACCCAGGCCTTCCAGGGTGCGGAAATTTTCCACCGCGAGGCGCGGTGCAATCAGCGCAGCCAGAGCCGTGGCATAGGGTGCGATGACCAACTCATCGGGCGGGGTGCGGCGCAGGGCCAGCCGTGGAACGCCTTGTGGGGCGTACTGGTAGGCCAGTGTTTCGTCCGAGGCCGCATAGGCCGACTCCGATATGCCCCATGGCAGGCCCTGCGTCCGGGCGAACAGGGCCTGCTCGCGCAGGGCGGCATCACAGGCCGCCTGCAGCACGCTACCGGGCGGCTCGGCCAGGACCAGGCTGGGCATCAGGTATTCAAACATCGAGCCGGTCCAGGAACGCAGTCCCACGCTGCGACCGACCGCGAAAAATGGACGTCCGAGCGACGCCCAATGGCGAACCGGCACGTCGCCCTTTGCAATGGCCAGCAGACTGGTTAGGCGAGACTCCGACGCCATCAGGTCATAGAACCCCGCATCGCGCTGGAGTTCGGCCACCCGGTAGCCAATGTGAAACAGGTGGCGTTTGCGGTGGTAGAGAAAGCTGAAATCGGCCTGCCACGCCAGGTCGGTGTACGCCCGTGCCAGTGCGTGGAGGCGCTCGCGGGCGGCTGCCTGGCCCGCGTGCTGGTCCAGCGCGACCGATTGCAGCAGAGCCCGGTGGTCCGCCAGCAGCCACCGCAACTCCTCACGCTGTGCGGGTGGCAAACCGGAGCGTCCCGCCAGCAGGGGTGCCAGGCGATTGCGCGACGCCACGGTGGCACGCTGCGATGCCGTTGCGTCAAACGGCGTGGCAGCCAATTCCAGGCAGGCTTGCGCGACGGCCAGCAAATGCCCGACCAGATTTCCGCTGTCCACCGTCGACACGTACATCGGCATCAGGGGGGCACAGGTTTGCGTGTCGTACCAGTTCAGAAAGTGACCGCGGTGGCGCTGCAGGGTGTGCAGCGTGGCAAGCGTGGCCTCCAGACGTGCGAGGAGATCCTGTGTGCCGATCCAGCCAAACTGGCGTGCGCAACAGGCGCTCAAAAGGTACAGGCCCATATTGGTCGGCGAGGTCCGGTGGGCGACCATGTCGTGGGGCGTCAGCTGCAAATTGTCCGGTGGCAGGTGGTTGTCTTGCGGCCCCACGCAACGTTCGAACAGACGCCAGGTGTCACGCGCGATGCCTTCCAGATAGACGAGGTCGTGCGCAGGGATCTCCGCCGCAACGGCGACCGCGCGGGGCCGGCTGACCCACCAGGTCCAGATCGGAGATCCCGCCCACAGCAGGCACACTGCCAGGGCAAGCGCGGGATGGGGAGTGCCCATCAGAAGCAGGGCGATCAACACCAGCAGTGCCACCAGAGGTTCGATCCAGTGCAGTCGTGCAACGGCCTTGAGTTCGGTTCTGGCCTGCGACTGCGCCACCGCAGCGGTGGTCCACTGCAGCAACTGGCGGCGACTGAACGCCATGCGGTACAGCGCGCGGACAATGGCATCGACCGCCAGCAGCGACTGTTGCAACAGCTGTGCGACGTGCCACAGGCCGCCGCACAGCCCCCGTGCCAGATCCATCGCAGCCTCTGCAAAAAAATGCCCTTTTGCAAGGTCGTAGCGATGGGGAGAAAAGCCGGCCAGTGATCCCATCAGTGCGCCGGCAGAAAATGCCAGATAGACCAGCACCAGGGCCACCCAGGGCGACATCACGGCACCCGCCAGCGCCAACACCAAAAGGACCAGCGACATCGGCGCCACCAGCGAACGCCGCAAGTTGTCCACCATCTTCCAGAGGTTGACGGCCCGAATGCCGTACCGTCCCGGATGCAGCAGTGCGGTGAGCAATACGGGCAGCAACTGCCAGTCGCCACGTGTCCACCGGTGCACGCGCGATGCCGCAACGTCCGCA
This sequence comes from Rhodoferax sp., assembly GCA_030645355.1. GTDB lineage: Bacteria > Pseudomonadota > Gammaproteobacteria > Burkholderiales > Burkholderiaceae_C > Allorhodoferax. Next base: position 18,666 of record JAUSNJ010000048.1, read on the forward strand.
TGGAAAGGGGCCTCTTCAATGACCGTGATGTCGGTCACCGCCGCACAACGCGCAACCGATCCTTCCAGCAAGTCATGGCTCAGTATCTGGCCAACCGGCAGACGATCCGTCAGCACCGCGTGCACCGCCTGCACGTGGAGCAAACCCTTGCCGGTGAAGGTGCCTTCGGAAAAGAGGTCCTGGTAGACCTCGGAGCTTGCCGCGCTATAGGGATCAATACCGCACTGCCCCGCAAACAGCCAGTGGTAGGGCGTGACGTCCGTGGCCATCGGCAACGGTGTCGCAATGCGGGGCTGCAAGATGCCATAGCCGCTGGCCACAAAGCGCCCGCCAGCATCGAGCCGCGGCTGGTTGTGCGGATGGGCCGCTATGCCCACCAGTTCCCGCAGCCGGCCGGGCGGCAATTGCGTGTCGCTGTCCAGCGTCACCACGTATTTCACGTTGCTGGCCAGGCGCGAGCGCGCGCCCAGGTCCAGAAACGCGCTACTGGTGCCGGTGGCCAGCGCGGCGACCAGTTGTTCCAGCTTGCCGCGTTTGCGCTCCCACCCGATCCAGCGTTGCTCGCTGGGGCTGAACGTGCGTTCGCGGTGCAGCAGAATAAAGCGCAACGCCGTGTTGGCATCGTCGGGCCCGCGTGGATAGCGCTGGTTGAGGTCCTGCAGGTGCTGCTGCGCCTGGTCCAGCAGGGCAGCGTCGGCTTCAATCTGCGGTGTATCGGCGTCCGCCCAATCGGTCAGCAGCGCAAACTGCGCGTCGTGTTCAGGGTTGGCGAGGTAGTGCAACTCCAGACGGTGCGCAAGGTCGCTGGCAGAAGCAGAACCCGTCAACATGCCCGGAATCACCACCACCACCCGATGCTCGGCCGGAATACCGTCGACCAGGGCCAATCGTGGCAAGTGGACGGGACGGGCCGACTCGCTGATCAGCCGGTTGATGACGGCCACGACCGCTTCGGACGCGGGAAAGACCGCCGCGACAACACCGAGGGCCATCAGCCAGGCGGGCGTACCCGCGCCGCCGCCATCGACACCGTGGCGGATCAGGGTCCACACCAGCAGGGACAAGGCGCCCGTCAGAATCAGCAGATAGGCCGGCAGCGCGAGACGCCGCACCCCCTCTTGCCAGAAAAACCCCAGACGCTGGTGCAGGCCGAGTGCCGTCATCAGCGCCTTCTGGCCTGCGCCACGCAGCCAGTGGTGCGCCACGGCGGCCACGTCTTCACGACTGGATGCCGTGTGCATCAGATTCAGCAGCGACTGCGCGACGAACACCTCGCTCAAACCGCTGCGCCTGGCCAGCTTCTCGATCGCGTGCAGGGTCTGGTCCCGTGTCGGGTCATCCTCGGCGGCAAACACTTCCGATGTAAGCATCAATTGCATCAACGAACTGGTGCGGGCAATGATGCTGGACCAATCGGCATCGCCGATGGCGCGAAGCGACGTGACGGCGTTGCTGACACTCAAATTGTCTTGTGCCTGTTCCGCACGCTGTTGCGTCTGCAGGGCGCCCAGATCGGGTAGGGCACTTCGCAGCCAGCCCTGAATGGAGGCCTGGTTCGTGTCGTCTCCGGCTGCACGCCGGTCCTGCAGGCGTTGTGCCATCTGGGCCAAAAATACCGGACCAACCCCGCGCAGGGTCATCAGGTTCAAAAGATGATCGAGCGCATCACCATCGTAGTCTTCGATCCGGTCGAAGCACAGGTTGGCGAGTTCACGGGCAGCCTTGTTGGTGGCGACGCGCTCGGCCAGACGGCGCAGGTTTTCAATCAGGACAACGCGCAGCGTGGTGGGCAGTGCCCAGACCTCATTGAGTTTGAGTTCCCGCGCCTCCTGATAAGCGGTCAGGAACTGCGCCAGCAGCTCTTCATCGAATGCACCATCCGTGTGGGCCACGAAGGCCCAGGCAACCCCATAGATGCGCGGCAGCCCCGCCAGCGGCGGGTCCAGCAGCATGGGCAGGGTGCGAAAGAAGCTGCGCGGCAAGCCGTCGTGAATCTCTTTGAGCTGCGCTTCGATGGTGTGGAAATTGTCCAGCAACCACTCGGCCGCGGGACTGATGTCATAGCCGGTGCTGGCCTGCACGCCGATGTAGTGGTGGGCCTCGCGCAGCGTCTGGATATTGTTCTTGAGCCGGGGAAAGAAAGTGGCTGCGCGGATGGACATCCTGGCCGCACGGTGGGTCTGCCCCAACGATCGGCCATGCTGGCGAAAGCGCTCCACCCCAAAAATTTCGGAACGGATGGGCGACTGCACCGATCCGCGTTTACCGTCCAGGATGTCGTACAGGGCCTGTGGCGCTGCGGGCAGCCGTCCGGACACGGCGGATCGCACCATACGCTACACCACCATCGTCGCAAGGCCAATCAGCAAGACGATGACCACCGAGGTCGTGACAAGCCGCGCAAGCATGAAACCACGCAGGGTCTCGGCAGCGCAGCGCAGCGCGAACAAATGACCGCGTGGGTTCTTGCACAGCCCCAAGTGATCACCCAGGGACGACAGCTCGACGGGTGAGGTGTCCGGACTGCCTCCAAACGATGCGGTGCTCCAGGAGCCGGGGGAGATTGCATTGCTTTTCATAGTGGGTTCCTGCAGGTTTTCAGTACGGCCTTTAGTATTTCCGCAGAGGCCCAAAAACTCTGTTCGCTGCCCCACATAGGGGTCGCCGGAACACCGACACCGTGGGTTCGCAATCGCACAGACCAGAGCCATCGCCCGATTTACCGTAGGGGCCTATCTCAGGAAGCACCATGCACAACGCAGCCATACACACCCGTTCGTCGAGGCAGTTTGCACACACCGTGCGCCAACCCCTTGAGAAGAGCCCCGCATGCGAACAACTGGCGAACGAAAGCCGGATGGATCGCCAGTTCATGGCCCTGCTGGATGCCTACAGAAACACGGGGGGTCTGGCGCGGGCGCAGGAAGTTTTCACCATGTACAGGTCCCGCCACGGCGCAGATGTTGAGACGCTGGCACGGTGGATCGTCCGACGCGAGGTCATCAGTTTTGACTGGCAGTCAAAGGTGTGGGTTCCCTTGTTCCAGTTCGACCGCACCACGATGACATTGCAGCCAGGTCTCAACAGCATTTTGGCCGCCCTGAACCCCATACACGGACCGCAGGAAATGGCGGCCTGGTTTGCACAACCGAGTCGCTGGCTCATGGAGCAAGCGCCCGCTGATGTGTTTGGCACGGACCCCCATGCCGTACTGAAGGCCGCGTGTACCGATCGCTTTATCGCGGCGTGATCACGCCGCGATCGTCGGAGAGGACGATCTCCACACGCCGGTTCAGTTGGCGATTCGCAGCCGTATCGTTGGCCGCCACGGGATAGGACTCGCCATAGCCGCGCTGGCTGATGCGCTCACGCGCCACACCCATGTCCAGCAGCGCATCACGCACCGCCGCAGCACGGCGCTCCGACAGTTCCTGGTTGTGTCGTGTCTGTCCTGTACTGTCGGCAAAGCCTTCCACCAGCACGGCACGTTTCGGGTTTTGCTGAAGAATGGTGGCCAGCCGCTGCGCCACGCGGGTGCCGTCGGCATTCAGACGCGCCAGGTCGGTGCCAAACAATACGTCGCCCAACGTGATGACCAGCCCGCGCTCGGTCTTTTTGGCCGCGAGTTCGGCCAGTTGCGCCTCAAGCTGGGTGTTCCTGGCACTGGCTTCTGCAGCCAGTCGTTGCGCCTGCGCTTCATTGTCCTGCGCCAGGTTCTTCTGCTGGGTGGCCGCCGCCGCGGCATCGCGCGCGGCCTGTGCGGAACGCTCGGCTTCTTCGGCCTTCAGGCGTGCCTGCTCGACCTGCTGGGTGCGTTGGTCCAGGCGCACCTGGTCGCGAATGGCGGCGGAACTGGCGATTTCGGATTCAGACGATTTTTTGCTGGCGACTTCGGTGGCCAGTGCGATCTTCTGTTTGGCGAGGTAGGCCAGTTTGTCTACGGTTTCCAGACTCTCGCGCTCCTTGGCCGCAGCATTGGCCTTTGCCAAAGCTTCGGTCGCCGACTGCATTTCCAGTGCGGCATAGGTCGCAATCTTGGGGTTGCCCTGGGCCTGCACATAGTCGATGCGCACCTGGTCGAGCAGGCTGGTTGACTTCGGTTGACTGGCACAGGCGCTGATCAGCAGCACGGCACTGGCCAGCACAAGGTTGGTACGGATATTTTTCATGGTGATGTCTCTGAATTAGGGGTTACTGGGAACCGGCGCGCTCGAGCTCCGCCCGCAACACGCGGATGTCTTCCTGGAGCGTGGCCGAGATGGACTGGGCCTTGGCCGAGCCGGCTTTGGCCTGGGCCAGCTTGGCATCGGCCTGCGCCTGGTTGGCGTAGTCGGTTGCGGCCTTGTAGTCTTTGGCGGCCAGAGCCTTCTTGGCCAGCGCCAGCTTCTCGCGGGCGGCCTGCATGTCAGCCGGGGCAAATTCGGTGCCGTCTGCCTGGCTTGCGTTTTCCACTGCGGCTTGCGACACGGCGACGTCCGCCGTGGCGGGGGCCTTCATGCTGTTGCACGCGGTCATTGTCAGGGCGCCTGCAAGGCATGCGCCGATCAACCAAGGTCGGGAGGGATTCATAGGGTACTTTCTGGTGAGTGGCTTCGCCATCCGCGCAATCGGCGGTGACAGCAGGGTTGTAAATCGGGCCCCGCGCAGCGTCTGTGCAGTGGCGCACCAACGCATGCAGCATGCGACGGCCGTGACGGTGAAGCAACACACCGGAACGCGAATGCGCACTGCAGTTGTCTATGTGTATTGGCGCACGGACAGGAGAGTGCCTGCCGCCGAACATGGCAACAGTACACACGGTACTAGCCATTGAAACCACGAAAGACAAACATGAAAAAACTCACACCGCTTTACTTGCTGGGTGTTGCCGGACTGGGCACAGTCCTGGCGACCTCTGCCATCGCCCAGGAGAACAAATACTATTACTGGGGCCTGGGAGGGGGACAGTCCCATTCGCAGATTGATGACCGGCTGACGACCAACAGCTTGCTGGGCTCTTCGACCAGCCCGGGTTCATTCACCAATGAAACGCAGGACACTTCCTACAAGCTGTTTGGCGGCTACCAGTTCAACCGGAATATTGCGCTGGAAGCCGGTTACTTCAATCTCGGAAAATTCACCTACTCGACCTCGCTGCCAGCCGGAACGCTGAATGGCCGTTACGAAACCGAGGGTATCAACCTGGACCTGGTGGGGACCATGCCGCTGAGCGCACGCTGGTCCGCACTCGCACGTATCGGCGTCCAGTACGCCAATACGCGTGATGCATTCAGTGGACCCGGCCTGCCCGCGTCGGCACCCACTGACAACAGCCAACGCTCCAACAATGGCAAGGTCGGCCTGGGGCTGCAGTATGAACTGACGCCTTCCATGTTTCTGCGCGGCGAGGCCGAGCGTTACCGGGTGAAGGATGGCCTGGGCAGCAACGGCGACGTCAACGTGGTCTCCGTGTCGCTGGTGTTCCCCATTGGCCGGTCCGCACCGCGCCCTGTCGTCGTCGCGCAAGCACCGTATGTAGAGCCCGTTGCCCCTCCACCACCGGCCCCCATCATGGTCGCGCCGCCTCCCGCACCAGCGCCCGTAGCGGTGGTGATGCCCAAACGTGTGCAGTTCTCCGCGGACTCGCTGTTTACCTTTGACAAGGCAGTGATCCGGCCCGATGGCAAGACTGCGCTCGACGTGTTTGCAAAGGACCTCCAGGGCACGCGTTACAGCACGGTATCGGTCGAAGGCAACACAGACCGTCTGGGATCGGATGCCTATAACCAGAAGCTCTCCCAAGAGCGTGCCGACGCCGTCAAAGGCTATCTGATCGCCAATGCGGGAATCGATGGCAACAAGATTTCATCGATCGGCCGCGGCGAGTCCAACCCCGTCACCAAGCCTGGCGACTGCAAGGGCTCAAACGCCAATGCAGCCCTGATCGCATGCCTGCAACCTGACCGTCGGGTCGACGTTGAAGTCACTGGCGAACGTTGAAGTCAATCTTTTTAAACAACCTAGGAACCACCATGAAATCACTTACCCTGAACTACGCTGCCATCGCCCTGTGCCTGACTTTTGGTGTGGCGGCACATGCGCAAACCATGACCAAAGTGGAACTCAAAAGTGCACAGGAAAAGATTGAGGCCGACTACAAGGCGGCCCTGGTCCCGTGCGCCTCCCTGTCCGGCAATACCAAGAAGATCTGCACCGTAGAAGCCAAGGGCAATGAAAAAATTGCCCTGGCCAACCTTGCGGCCAGCAACAAGCCTTCGGCCAAGACCCAGCGCGACGCGAGCGATACCAAGGCCGAGGCGACCTATGACCTGGCCAAGCAGAAGTGCCAGGACCTGGCCGGCAACGCCAAGGATGTCTGCATCAAGGAAGCAAAGTCCGCCGAGACAAGCATGAAGGCGGACGCCAAGCTGCAACTGAAGACTTCAGAAGCCAACGCGGACGCCCGCAAGACCACCACCCAGGCCTCCGGCAAAGCCGCCGACAAGGTAAGCGATGCACGCAAAGACGCGGCAACGGACAAGTCAGATGCCCAGTACAAAGTCGAGAAAGAAAAGTGCGATGTACTGGCTGGCGATGTCAAAGACAACTGCTTGAAGCAGGCCAAGGCCAACTTCGGAAAATAGTCTGATGCGCACCCTATCGTATGACCCAAACCAATCGGGAAACCAACATGTCACATAGCACCACCGAGCTGGCCCACAGCCTCATCGACCAGACTGCCCAGTCAGCGGGCGCGGCCATTCAAACCACACAGCGCGTGGCCAACGATGCCGTGGGAAGCCTGTCCCACACCCTGCAGACCGCCCAGCACCAGGTTCGCGACAGCGCGCACCTGGCGTCTGACAAAACGGTTGCCTACATCCGCGAGGAACCCGTGAAGTCCATGCTGATTGCCGCAGCCGCGGGTGCTGCGCTGATGGCCTTGGCACGCGCGATCAGCCAGCCACGCGCGCCGCGCTGAGCACGCAGCCATGCATCCGCTATTGGACTTGCTGGTAGCCCAGCCTGCGCTGCTGGCGGACCATGCGCTGGCGTATGTGGAATTGACGGCACAGGAAGCAACGGAGTTCTCGAGACAGTGCCAGCGGCGCGCACTTCTGATCGCCTGCGCCCTGTGCTGTGCAACATCTGCAGGTGTGCTGGCCGGTGTCGCCTGGATGCTGTGGTATGTATCGCCGCTGGCACAGAGCAGTTTTCCATGGCCCCTGGTCATGGCTCCGCTGGTGCCACTGGCGGCGCTGGGCTGGTGCCTGATGAAACTCCATGCGGTTGCGGGCGAGACCGGCTTTGTGAAGGTTCGCGAGCAGCTGATAGCGGACAAGGCCCTGCTGAGCGAAGTGTGCAGAGCATGACCGCCACCAAGACAGACCCCGCCGCATCGCTGGCGATCAGCCGGGTGCGCATTCGTGCCCACCTTCTTTCAAACGCCGCCCGTTCCGCGGCATCCGGAAATGCCACGGCACAGCACGGACCGTCACACTGGATACACGTACTGGCGATGCTCAGCGCTGCGGTGGGCACCTGGGTGCCGTTCGCCAGGCTTCACCCTGTCCGTCTGGTGCTGTGTGCAGCGGCTGCAGGCGCTGCAGTGATGTGGATCCGCCCCTGGCGCTGGGTGACTGCCGCTGCAGTGGCAGCGTCGCTGGCCGCGGCGGTGGATCTGTTGACGCAAGCACAGTCCAAAGACAATCTATGGTCCACATTCATGGACTTCGTGCTGCAAAAAAAGGGCCCAACAGGGCCCTGATCGTGTGCCCTGCGGGGCAGCACTCAAATGCGGCCCATCAGCAGCAGGACCAGCAGTACGACGACGATCAGGCCCAGTCCACCGCTGGGACCCCAGCCCCAGGACTGGCTATGCGGCCAACTGGGAAATGCCCCCACCAGCATCAGTATCAGCACAATCAACAGAATGGTTCCTAAGCTCATATCAGTATCCTCAAGTAATGGATGTTGCAGCCAAAGTCCAGTTGAAAACTGGCTCTCTCCGGTTGTGACGCCAGCTTATGGCGCCGGGCTGCTGCGGTCTGTTAGCCAGCGAACCCTGGCGTGCAGATCAATCGCCGAGAAACTCACCAACCGGTTTGAAGTCCTCAATCCGATCGCAAATGGCTTTGATCACCACCAGAATAGGAACTCCCAGCAGCAGGCCCCATATGCCCCACAGCCAACCCCACGCCAGCACGCCGACAAAGATGGCCACTGGGTTCATCTGGTTGGCCCGGCTGGTCAGCCAGGGGGTCAACAGGAAGGCTTCCACCGCGTGGATCACCAGCGAGGATCCGCCCACCAGCAAGGCCATTTCCAGCGAACCAAATTGCAGGAAGCCCACCAGCGCCGAGCCAGCCCCGATAATCACGCTGCCAATGTAGGGAATCAGATCAAGCACTCCGGCGGCCACGCCCCAAACCGCCGCGTTCTCCAGTCCGATGGCCAGAAAGCACAGCCAGGTGGCAACGCCCACCAACACGCTGGTGAACAATTGCACCAGCATGTAGCGCTGGATCTGGTCGTGTATTTGGTTCATGGCCTGCAGTGTGATTTTCTTTCTTCCAAGGGTAGGGCCAGCCAGCTTGACCAGCTTGCGCCGGAACTGATCGCCGGACGCCAGCAGGAAAAAGGTAATCAGGGAGACCATGCCAACCTGGCTGAGTGTGGCCAGCACACCCAACGTACCGCTCCACAAGTGGTCTTTGATATCGAACCGGGATTTGACAATTTGAACCCGCTGCACGCCACGGCTGGGCGCCGCAGCCTGTGTGGTTTCTTCGGCGGCCTGTTCGATCTGGGCGGCGGCCTTTTGCACCGTTGTCAATGTGTTGTCGGGTCGGCCCGGTGGGGACCGCACCACGTCGTGCAACTTGCGGGCGGCAGCAGGCAGTGTTTCGACCAATTTGCTGGCATCGTCCGCCAATGCATACACCGTAGCGCCAACCCCGCCGACAATTCCCAGAATCAGTACCGCCGCACTCACCACACGCGGAATGCGAAACGCCTCCAGCCACGCCACGACCGGCGACAGCGCGTAGCTGAACAGCAGGCCAACCATCACCGGAATGAAGACGGCACTGGCCCAGTGCAGGGTGTACAGGCCGGCCAGCGTCGCAAGCACCACCAGGGACACGTTGCGCACATCCACGGGCCCGTCCGGCGCCGTCCGGGGCAGATTTTCGTCAGTTTGCGGGGAATGCATGCTTGGCGGCTTGCTGGAAATCACCCAGTCTTCGCTCCGCCCGGCCCAAGACCTGGCGTTGCAGGCCCCTCAATTGCTGGCCCCTGTTTCCTGTGAGCTTTCCGGCCTGTTCCTGGACTTTGCCAATGTAGTCCTTGAAGGTGCCGTGGACCTGGTTTGTATTCATGGGGGCCTTTCGTCGTCGCGGTGAAGCGCCGTGTGCGGGCTTCAGAAGAAAGCCCGCTACCCCATGCTACGAACAACCGGCCCTCTCATCTGTACGCTGGCATACAGAGTGCCCCCGAACGCTTACATGACCGCGATCTCTGCAATCGCGTTGGCCATGTATTCGATCTTGTGCTGCATGTCGGCGTCGGTGTCGGCATAGCGCTTGGCGATGTCGGCAAACGTGTCCTGGATCTCGACGAAGGCATCGACCATGTCGGGGTCGAAATGGGCCCCGCGTTCGCTGAAGATGATCTGCACGGCCTTGTCGTGCGGCACACCGTCCTTGTAGACCTTGCTGGTGATCAATGCGTCGTACACATCACCAATGGCCAGGATGCGGGCCGCCACCGGAATGTCGGTTCCGGCCAGCGCGCGCGGGTAGCCGCTGCCGTCCCATTTTTCCTGGTGGCACAGCACCAGGTCCTTGGCAATCGCCAGCCGCGGCGATGCGCGTCCCAGGGTTTTTTCGGCCCGCTCGATGGCGGCGTGGCCGATGGTGGGGTGGGTGCGCATGATGGCCAGCTCGTCGGGCGTGAGGCGCCCGGGCTTGAGCAGAATGCGGTCCGGTATGCCGATGGAGCCCATGTCATACAGCGGCACACTGAGGCACAGGGTGTCGATAAAGGCGGGTGTCAGCAGTTCGGAAAACTTGGGGTGGGTGGACAGCGCCTGGGCCAGGTTCAACACATAGTTCTGCACCCGCAGGATGTGGCTCTCGGAATCCGCCTCGCGTTGTTCGGCCAAGGTGGCGAGCGCCAACACCAGCACCTGTCGGGCGTGTGGAATCTCGCTCACATCGAAGTCCGCTGGATGCGATGCGGGGGGTGCAGATGTCATGTTCAATCTCCTTGGGCGCCGTTCAGCGGTGCCTGGTACAACCATACCATTTTGCCACCGGGCTCACTGCACTGCGCGTCTGCTTGCAGCTGCGTCGCTTCAAATTCCAGACTGACCAGCCAGGCGCCGGGGCGCAGTTCGGCACGCGCCTTGTCTGCGGCACGGGCCATACTCTCCGGTCGCTGGAACAGGTAGACCATGTCGTAGCCCGACCAGTCGGCGCGCCAGATGTCGCCCTGTCTCACGCGCGCCCACGGGCAGCGCAAGGCGCACAGCCAGCGCAGCGGCCAGCTCCACTCCAGACCCTCGAGCGCCGCCTGCGGGTAGGCGCGGCGCAACGCCACCAGCCCCTGCCCCAGTCCACAACCGGCGTCGAGTATGCGGGCCCCGGCGGGCAGGGGTGCATGCGCGGGCATGCCATCCAGCGCATGGGCGGGGGTCGGAAACAGCGGCGCATCGCGCCAGGCATTGATGGGGTAGACCAATAGCAGCAGCAACAGTGGTACCAGCCAGGTCCAGGCCGGCACGGCGGACAAACCCAGCGCAGGCAGTGTGAGCGCCATGGACAGGGGAAAGCCAGCGGCAATCAGGATGCGGCGCCACCAGCTGTTGCCCCACAGGCTGAAGCCCACGCCAACGGCAGTGGCGCACCCCAGGGCCACATGGTGCACGCTGCCCTGGTCCAGCAGCAGTTTGAACAGCACCCATGCCGCCGCCCAGGCCAACACGGCGGGCAACGGCCACGGCAACCAGCGTCCGTTCACGCCAAATGCTCCAAGAAAAATAGGCCTCTAGCCCTCGTGAACATTGGTTATATTGCTATTATATTTATAGCAATTCATCATCAGATCCCGTGCCATGTATTCGCCGCCGGGCCGCCCCAAGGCGAATTGCACACCCCCTCCGGGGGCAGCGCAGTACACGCAGTGACAAGTGTGGGGGTCACAAATTCGCCGCCGGTCACATTAGCGTTGCGCGCCCGGCGACAAGCGTTCTATCAGGCCATTGAGTTCATCGAGCGAACCAAACTGGATGATGATCTCGCCCATCTCTTCCATGCGCCCCGCCCGCTTGACGCGTTTCTTGACCGCGATCTCGACCTGGGCCATCAGCAGGTCCGACAGCTCTTCTTCCACGCGCTTGATGTCGCGGGACTTTTCCTTCTTGGGCTTGGAGGACACCAGTTCAAACTCGGCACCGAGTTTTTTCACCAGGCTTTCGGCCTCGCGCACCGACATCTTCTTGGTCGCGATCTGGTTGGCGGCGGTGATCTGCATGGCGCGGTCCAGGGCCAGCAAGGCGCGGGCGTGGCCCATGTCCAGGTCACCGGCCATCAGCATGGTCTGCACCGGGTCGGCCAGGTTCAACAGGCGCAGCAGGTTGCTGGCGGCGCTGCGCGAGCGGCCGACGGCCTGGGCGGCGGTCTCGTGCGTCATGCCGAATTCCTTGATCAGCCGCTGCAGGCCCTGGGCTTCTTCCAGCGGGTTCAGGTCCTCGCGCTGCATGTTCTCAATCAGCGCCATGGCGGCGGCGGCCTCATCCGGCACGTCGCGCACCAGCACCGGCACGCTGTCCAGGCCGGCCAGTTTGGCGGCGCGAAAGCGCCGTTCGCCGGCGATGATTTCATACTTGCCGGCATTCGCTCCGGCGGCCAGGCGACGAACCAGGATCGGTTGCATGATGCCCTGCGCCTTGATGCTCTCTGCCAGTTCGTACAGCGCACCCTCGTCCATGCGGGTGCGGGGCTGGTACTGCCCGGCCACCATGTCGGTGAGCAGCAAGCTGCTGGGCAGGCCCGAGTTGGCCACAGCCTCGTCGGCCGGTGCGCGGTCCTTGACCTTGGGGCCGAGCAGTGCTTCCAGACCCATGCCTAGTCCCTTGGGTTTTTTCGTGACCATCAGGTGTTCTCTTTCTTCATCATCATCCATTGATCCAATAGCCGCAGACCCTCAGGCCAGTCGCCCAGGTCCGACTCGGCGTTGATATGGCCCCGGTGGCCGTAGTCGACAAACTCCGAGCCCCAGGCCTGGGCGAAGTGTTGCGCACGGTCGAACGTGCAGTACGGATCATCGTGGCTGCCCAGCAACGTGCTGGGAAACGGTAGACGCTGCAACACGATGGGTGACCAGCTCTTGAGTGCGGCCCGCAGTTCCTCGCGCTCGGGGTCACCCGGCGCCACCAGCAGCGCCCCGACGACGCGGTGGGTGTTGCGGGAGTGCGATGCCCAGGCGGCCGTCAGCATGCAGCCCAGGCTGTGGGCGGCCAATACGACAGTGCCGGGCGCGGCCAGCACCGCTTCTTCCAGCTGAGCCATCCAGTCGCCGCGCAGGGGTTGCATCCAGTCGTGCTGCTGCACGCGCACAAAACCGTGCAACGCTTCCCAGCGGCTTTGCCAGTGGTCGGGACCGGAGTTTTGCCAGCCCGGCAGGACGAGGACGGTGGTTGCCTGCATGGCCTACATTGCGGCGATGCGCGCCACCATCTCCTGCGCGAAGGCCACGAATGCCTGCGCGCCCTTGGACGACGGATCGAACACGACGCCGGGCAGCCCATAGCTGGGCGCCTCGGCCAGGCGCACATTGCGCGGAATGACCGAGTCAAACACCTTGTCGCCGAAATGCGCCTTGAGCTGCTCACTCACCTGCATTTGCAGGGTAATGCGCGGATCAAACATGACGCGCAGCAGGCCGATGATTTGCAGGTCGTCGTTGAGGTTGGCCTTGACCTGCTTGATGGTGTTGACCAGGTCGGTGAGACCCTCGAGCGCAAAGTACTCGCACTGCATGGGCACGATGACGCCGTGGGCGCAGCACAGGCCGTTCAGCGTCAGCATCGAGAGGCTGGGCGGGCAGTCGATCAGCACAAACTCGTACTCGGCGTCGACTGCGGCAATGGCCTGCTTCAGGCGCTTCTCGCGCCGCTCCACTTCCACCAGCTCCACTTCGGCACCGGCCAGTTCGCGGTTGGCGCCCAGAATGTCGTAGCTGCAGCCACCATCCCTGAGTTTGTCACTTTGCGTGCGCGCCTCGGCAATCGAGGCCGATTCGAGCAGCACGTCGTACACCGTGAGTTCGAGCTTGCGCTTGTCCACGCCCGAGCCCATCGTGGCATTGCCCTGGGGGTCCAGGTCAATCATCAGCACCCGCTGCCCGACCTTGGCCAGTCCGGCGGCCAGGTTGACGGTGGTGGTGGTTTTGCCGACGCCACCCTTTTGGTTGGCAACGCAGAAGATTTTGGCCATGTGTGCTCGGGGGAAGGTTTAAAACCGTGGGGCGTCGTCAGTGTTTCACGTGGAACAGCGCAGCGCCGCCCTAGCGTGACACCGCCAGTTTGATGCCAAAGCCAATCAGGAACAGACCGGCAATCTTCTCCAGCACCCTTGACACCATGGGGTTGGCGCGGATGCGCTCGGCCAGGAAGTGGGTCAGCAGCACCGAGGTCAGCCCATATACAAACGTGATGGCCGCAATCGTGGCCGCCATGAAACCATAGGTCAGCAGCCCCTGCTGGCGCGCCGGGTCGACGAACAGCGGAAAGAACGCCATATAGAACAGGATGGCCTTGGGGTTGAGCAACGTGATCATCAGGGCCTGACGGAAATAGTGGCCGGCCGTGATGTTCAACACCGGTGCGGCACCGGGTTTTGCCAGCAGCATCTTGGCCCCTAGCCACGCCAGGTAGGCGGCGCCGATCCATTGCACCGCCTGGAAAGCATCCGGGTAGGCTGCCAGCAATGCCGCCACACCGGCCACTGCCGACCACATCAACACCTGGTCCCCGGCGATCACGCCCATCGTGGCTGCCAGTCCACCACGGATTCGACCCTTGCTGGTGGAGGTGATCAGCGCCAGATTTCCGGGGCCGGGAATCAGCAAAAAGACAATCACGGTGACAACAAACGTGCCGTAGTCGGTAACGCCAAGCATGGGATTTTTCTCCGGGGTGAGGGGCTGAGTTTACGTTGGTTTTTTGGCGGTCCGGTTTTGTGGTTCCTCGCGTTGAAGGCACTTCGTTCGGAGGTCCGCTCGCTTGCACGCATCAGGCGCGGGGCGCGCGTTTTGCTTCGTGTCCCCCGCCCGCTTTGCGGGCTCCTCCTTTACCTACGCAAAACGCACACCCCACACCTGATGCTGGGGTCGTAGCACGCGAAGTTCGAATTGGCAATATCACGTTGGCGGCTTGGCTAAGCGAGGTTATTTCCCACAGTTCGGCGCAGACCAAGCACCGGAGGATCGGTCGGGCTATGCGTTTTGCGCAGGTCAAGGAGGAGCAGAGGGCCTGCCCTCTGCGGGGGACACGGAGCAAAACGTATGGCCCGACCGATCCGGAGCCCAAACAAGGAACGTCAGACCGGAGATGCCCGCATCCACACAATGCACCGCTCAGCATCCAGCCCCGGCACGACCAGTTGTTCCACGTGAAACACCTCGACCGATGAAGGCAACACCGCAATCTCATCCGCAGGGTGCTTGCCCTTCATCGCCATCCAGACGCCCTGCTCCCCCAGCGCCCCGCCCGACCAGTTCGTAAAGTCGACCAGGGACGCAAATGCCCGCGAACTCACCACGTCATACGGTTCCGTCAAAGACTCCACCCGCGCATGCAGACCCCGCAGATTCGGCAGCTTCAAGCTCACCGCCACCTGCTGGATAAAGGCCGCCTTCTTGGCAACCGTGTCCACGCAATGCACCGTGATCTCCGGGCAGCAGATGGCAATCACAATGCCGGGCAGCCCGGCGCCGGAACCCACATCCAGCAAACGGATCGGCTTGGGCGCCGCCAGTCCCTGGCTTTGCAACTGCCGCCGCAGCGGTTGAATGGCGGCCAGGCTGTCGAGCAAATGGTGCGTCAGCATTTCCGCCGGATCACGCACCGCCGTCAGGTTGTAGACCTTGGTCCATTTTTGGATCAGGTCCAGATAGTCCAGCAGATGCCGCACCTGCGCATCATCCAGCGTCAAACCCAGCGCCACCAGACCCTGGCGCAATCCTGGCTCCAGCGCGTGCATCAGGCAGAAACCTCCGCCACCGCATTCGACGCAAAGCCGCGGAAGTTGCCTTTCTTCAAATGGATCAACAGCAGCGAGATGGTCGCCGGCGTGATGCCCGACATGCGGGATGCCTGGCCCAGGGTTTCGGGGCGCTGCTTGTTCAGGCGCTGGCGGGCTTCGATGCTCAGCGCCGTGACCTGCAGGTAGTCGAGATCATCCGGCAGGCGCAGGTTTTCGTAGTGCGCGGCGCGCTCGACCTCGTCGTTCTGACGGTCGATGTAGCCGGAGTATTTGGCGGCAATCTCCACCTGCTCGATGACCGCCGCCACAAACACATCCTGCGCCAACCCTTCTGCCGTGGCCACAGCCACCCCATCTGTTTCACGTGAAACAACCGGTGGCACTGGAAGGTCAGCCTGCGCATAGCGTCCGTTGTCCAGCGACATCAGGGCGGCGTAGCTTATATTGGGACGGCGCAGCAAGTCCGCCAGGTTGTATTCATGTTCAATGGCCTTGCCCAGCACGCGCTCGGATTCGCTGGCTGCCAGATTCTTGGGGCTGACCCAGATGCTGCGCAGACGTTCTGATTCACGTGAAACAGCATCGCGCTTGCGGCAGAAGGCATCCCAACGCGCATCGTCCACCAGGCCCAGCTTGCGGCCGGTTTCGGTCAGGCGGGCGTCGGCATTGTCCTCGCGCAGCTGCAGCCGGAACTCGGCCCGGCTGGTGAACATGCGGTAAGGCTCGGTCACGCCTTTGGTGATCAAGTCATCGACCAGCACACCCAGATAGGCTTCGCTGCGGCCGGGCACCCAGGTGTCCGATCCCCAGCTGGCGGATTGGGCTGCCGGGGCTCCGGCCTGCAGCGCGGCATTCACGCCGGCAAACAATCCTTGCGCCGCCGCCTCTTCATAGCCGGTCGTGCCATTGATCTGACCGGCAAAAAACAAGCCGTTGATCTGCCGCGTCTCGAAGCTGCTCTTCAGCGAACGCGGGTCAAAGTAGTCGTATTCGATGGCATAGCCGGGGCGCAGGATGTGAACGTTCTCCAGCCCGGCCATGCTGCGCACCAGGTCGTACTGGATATCAAACGGCAGGCTGGTGCTGATGCCATTGGGGTAGTACTCATGGGTCGTCAGGCCTTCGGGCTCCAGAAAGATCTGGTGGCTGTCCTTGTCGGCAAAGCGGTTGATCTTGTCTTCCACGCTGGGGCAATAGCGCGGACCCACGCCTTCAATCTTGCCGGTGAACATGGGACTGCGGTCAAAGCCGCTGCGGATGATGTCGTGGGTTCGCGCGTTGGTGTGGGTGATCCAGCACGGCATTTGCTGCGGGTGCATGCTAAGGCGACCCATGAAGCTGAAGACCGGCATCGTCGCGCTCATGCCGCCGGGCATGCCGTCGCCGGGTTGTTCCTGGCATTTGCTGAAGTCAATGCTGCGGCCATCCAGGCGCGGTGGTGTGCCGGTCTTCAGGCGGCCCTGCGGCAGCTTCAGTTCCTTCAACCGTGCGCTCAGGGAAATCGCCGGTGGGTCCCCTGCCCGACCGGCCGCGTAATTGTTCAGCCCCACATGGATCTTGCCGTCCAGAAAGGTGCCGGCGGTCAGCACCACGGTCTTGGAGCGAAAGCGGATGCCGACCTGGGTCACGGCACCGACCACGCGGTCGCCCTCCACCATCAGGTCGTCGACCGCTTGCTGGAACAGCCACAGATTGGGCTGGTTTTCCAGCATGCCGCGAATGGCGGCCTTGTACAAAATGCGGTCGGCCTGGGCCCGCGTGGCGCGCACGGCCGGGCCTTTGCTGGAGTTCAGAATCCGAAACTGGATGCCCGACGCATCCGTGGCCAGCGCCATGGCGCCGCCCAGTGCATCCACTTCCTTCACCAGGTGGCCCTTGCCGATGCCGCCGATAGACGGGTTGCAGCTCATCTGTCCCAGCGTCTCGATGTTGTGGCTCAGCAGCAGCGTCTTGCAACCCATGCGCGCAGCCGCCAGCGCAGCCTCGGTTCCGGCATGGCCGCCGCCAACGACGATGACGTCGAATTCTTGTGGATAGAGCATGGTGTTCAGTTTGTGGGCGTAAGGCAGGTCCGCGTGCGCCCCGTGTGGGATAGCCCGCGATTTTACCGGTTGCCTGGTTTTTTGGCACGTGGGGAGAATTCACCTTAGTTGGCTGCTTGCTTGGGTGGATCGGTTGGGCTGTACGTTTTGCTGCGTGTCCCCCGGCCATGCAAGCATGGCCTCCTCCTTGACCTCCGCAGAACGCACAGCCCAACCGATCCGGCGTAGCGTTGTTGGTAGGGCACCAACAAACTCCAGCGGCAGGCAAGGTATGGGTGTTTTGCGTAGGTCAAGGAGGAGCCCGCACAGCGGGCGGGGGACACGGAGCAAAACACCCATGCCTTGTATGTTGCGGGCCAGAGAAGAAACATCGCCCAACCTTTCTGGCGACAATAAGCCCATGACCAAACTCCTCGTTTTCGCGGGCAGCACCCGCCAACTCTCCTTCAACCGCCGCCTCGCCAACGTCGCCGCCGCCATGGCACGGGCCGAGGGCGCGGATGTCACCCACATCGAACTGAGCGACTTCGACGTGCCGCTGTACAACGCCGACCTGGAAGCCCGGGGCACACCGGCCGACGTGATGCGTCTCAAATCAATAGCCTATGACCACCCCGCCTGGATCATCTGCTCCCCCGAGTACAACGGCTCCTACACCGGCCTGCTGAAAAACACCATCGACTGGATCAGCAGCCCCGTCAAGGGCGACCCCGTCTGGTCCGACGGCGACCGCTCCATGCGCGGCAAGATCGTCGGCCTGATGAGCGCGTCGAACGGCGCTTTGGGTGGCCTGCGCTCGCTGAGCCACCTGAACCCGCTGATGGCCAATGCCCAGTGCTGGGTCGCACCCAAACAGTTTGCGCTAAGCCGGGCAGCGGATGCCTTTGACGAAAATGGCGAACTCAAGCTGCCCGCCCAGCGCGACAACGTGCTGGCCGTGGTGCAGCAGGTGCTGTGGGCCGCCAAACGATTCGCATAGAAATACGCCCCTAGCCCTCGTCCATATTGACACAGTTGCTATATTGTTTATAGCAACTAGGCCAGCGCGCCGGCCCGTTCCAGCTCCGCCAGCGACACAATGTCAATGCGGCCATAGCCCAGGGTCAGCACACCGGCGCGCACCAGCGCCTTCAACTCCTTGGACAGCGTCTGCCGAGTGATGCCCAGCATCATCGCCAGCGCCTCCTGCGACACCGCCACACTGGCCCGTGCATCGCTGGCCATGGTGGCGTCGCCGCGCGCCAGAGTTAGCAGCCGCCGCGCAATGCGGGTGCGGGTGGAGCGCAACATGGCGTCTTCGACCAGGCCATAGAGCACCCGCACGCGGCCGCACAGCAACCGGCCAATGCCCCGGGCAAAGGCGCTGCGCTGCATCAGCCGGTTGAAGGCGGGCGGGTTGATGACCAGCACCACACTGGACTGCACCGCCGTCACATCGTGTGGACGGGGCAGGCCATCGATCAACGAGGCTTCGCCAAACCAGTTGCCCGCCTCCACCACCGAGAGAATGCCCTCGCGCCCATCCTCGCCTACCGTGGACACCTTGAAAGCGCCCTGCACCACGCCTATAAATCCCCCCACCGGATCGCCCTTGCGGTACAGCATCTCGCCGGCGCGAAGCGCCACCCGGTCGGCTGCGGCCAACATGGCACGGCGCTCGGCCAGGGGCAAGGCTGCAAACCAGGGGTTGCGCGACATTGTGGCCAGCAGATCGTCTTTTGAGCTTTGCATCCATTTCTTCCCGGTGATTACCCTAAATTGTAATTTTTTTAACAGTCTTGGCGGCAGGCCCGGGTTAACGTGGCAGACCGCCCATCAGGACCACCCAGGACACTGCGCATGCACATTCCATCACTCCAAAACAAAGTCAGCCCAGAAGAGTGGCAACTGCGCGTCGATCTGGCGGCCTGCTACCGCTTGGTGGCGGCCTACGGCTGGAGCGATCTGGTCTTCACCCACATCAGCGCCCGGATTCCCGGCCCGGACCACCATTTCCTGATCAACCCCTACGGGCTGATGTTTGACGAGATCACCGCCAGCAGCCTGGTCAAGGTCGACCAGCAGTGCAACAAGCTGATTGACTCACCCTTCCCGGTCAACCCGGCCGGTTTTGTGATCCACAGTGCTGTGCATGAAGTTCGCGAGGACGCCGGCTGTGTCCTGCACACCCATACCCGTGCCGGCGTGGCAGTGAGCGCCCAGCAATGCGGCGTGTTGCCGATCAGCCAGCAATCGACCTTTGTGTTGGCGTCGCTGGCCTACCATACCTATGAAGGTGTGGCCATTCGGGACGACGAAAAGACACGCCTGCAGGCCGATCTGGGCCACGCCAACTTCCTGATGCTGCGCAACCACGGCCTGCTAACCGTGGGCAAGACCATTGCCGACGCCTTTTTGTCGATGTACACGTTTGAGTCGACCTGCCAGATCCAGATTGGCGCCCAGGCCGGTGGCGCAGTCACCCATGTCGACCCCCGCATCGTTCACGGCGTGGCCGAGTCCATGCGGGTACAAACCGGTGGCCTGGGCGGCGCCTTCGTCTGGCCCTCCCTGATCCGCAAGGCCGACCGCCTGGACCCCAGCTACAAAACCTGAAAACTGAAAGAAGCCCCACCATGACCGCCACGCCCCTGCACTCCGTCACGCCCGCCGACGCGACCCGCGCCCTGCTGGAAGAAACCCTGGCCCTGCAACGTGCCGCCTACTTTGCCCACTCCTACCCCAGCTTTGCCGAGCGCAAGGCCGACCTGAAGAAGCTCAAGGCCTTCCTGCAGGACCACCGCGAAGCAGTGCTCGACGCCATCAGCGCCGACTACGGCAACCGCTCGCGCCACGAGACACTGTTCGCCGAGATCTACGGCATCCTGGACGGTGTGGACCATGCCATCAAGCACCTGAAAAGCTGGATGAAACCGCAGAGTCGCGGCATTGACCTGAAGAACTTCATGGGTGCCAAGAACCGCGTCATCCCCCAACCCATCGGCATCGTGGGCCACATCGTGCCCTGGAACTTCCCCATCTTTCTGTGCTTTGGCGGCCTGACCTCGGCCTTTGCTGCGGGCAACCGCTGCATGGTCAAGATGTCGGAAAACTCCCGCCACCTGGCCAAGCTGCTGATCGAGAAGATGCCGGACTATTTTCCCCGCGAGAAGCTTGCGTTCTTTGACGAGACCGGCGGCGTCGGCATCGAGTTTTCCAAGCTCAAGTTCGACCACATCCTGTTCACGGGATCGGGTGCCACTGGCCGCGCCGTGATGGCCGCTGCGTCGCAAAACCTGTGCCCCGTGACGCTGGAGCTGGGCGGCAAGGCGCCAGCCCTGGTGTGCGACGACTTCCCGCTCAAGAAAGCCGTGGAGCGCATCACCTTCTTCAAGTATTTCAACGCCGGCCAGATCTGCACCACAGCCGACCACGTGTTTGTGCCCCAGGCCAAGGTGGACGCGTTTGTCAAAGCCGCCAAGACCGTGGTGTCGGCCCGCTACGCCAACCTGGATTCCAAGGACTACACCTCGGTCATCGACGCGCGCGCCTTCAACCGCATCACCCGCGCCATGGAAGAGGCCCAGGCCCGCGGTGCCACGCTGGTGCAACTCACGGCCGGCAAGAAGTGGGATGCCGCCACGCACAAGATTGCACCCCACATCGTGCTCAACGCGCCGGCCGACTGCGAACTGCGCACCCGCGAAATCTTTGGCCCGGTGCTGCCGGTGGTGGCCTATTCCTCCATCGAAGAGGTCATCGACACTGTCAACGCCGGCCCCCGCCCACTGGCCTTCTACCCGTTCAGCAACGACAAGGGCCTGATCCATACCCTGCTGCGCCGCGTGATGTCGGGCGGCGCCACCGTCAACGACATCGTGTTGCACACCGGCCAGCACGACATGCCGTTTGGCGGCGTCGGCGAAAGCGGCATGGGCCACTACCACGGCTACGAAGGCTTCGTCACCTTCTCCAAGATGCGCCCCGTGTTCTACCAGGCGCCGTTCAGCGCCATCAAGCTGCTGTGGCCGCCGTATGGCAAATTCGCCACCAAGTACCTCGACTTCCTCACTAAATAAATGTCCAACCACCTGCCACCCCACCTGCAGCGCAGAACCTTCCTCAAACTCGGCATTGCCTCCGCGGTGGTGCTGGCCATCGCAGGCGGCGCTGTCGCGCTGATCAAGCCCGGCCTGGTTGACGGCAAGCTCAGCCCCTCGGCCCGGCTGGTCTACACCCGCGTGGCGCAGGCCCTGTTGGCCGGCACCCTGCCCCGAGACGCGCAGGCACAGCAAAAGGCCATGGACGCGCTGCTGGACCGCGCCGACGCCTTCTTCGCCGGCCTGCCCAACCATGTCCAGGCTGAGCTGTCCGAACTGCTGGGCCTGCTCGCCACGGCGGCCGGACGGCGTGGCCTGGTGGGGCTGTCGGCGTCGTGGGAAGACGCCACCGTGCCCGAGACCACCGCCGCCCTGCAAGGCATGCGGGTGTCCAGCATGGCTTTGAAAGTGCAGGCCTACCAGGGGCTGCACGACATCGTCTGCGCACCCTATTTTTCCGGCGAAGAGTCGTGGGCCGTGCTGGGGTATCCCGGACCCCACGCGGTCTGACGCTGCGGCCGATCGATACCCCATTTCAAGAAAACACCATCCATGAGCAACATCTCCGATCCCATCCTGGAAGGCCTGCAGCGCGGCTGGAAAGTGCTTGGCGGCAAACACGGCACGCTGCCCGCGCGCATTGACTGCGACGTCGCCATCATCGGCTCCGGCGCAGGCGCCGGCATCACCGCCGAACTGCTGACCAAGGCCGGGCTCAATGTCGTCATCGTCGAAGAAGGCCCGCTCAAGACCAGCACCGACTTCAAGCAGCGCGAGCCCGAGGCCTATGCCTCGCTGTACCAGGAATATGCCGGGCGCAAGACCAAGGACAAGGGCATCACCATCCTGCAGGGCCGCAGCGTCGGTGGCACCACCACCGTCAACTGGACCAGCTCGTTTCGCACCCCCCCAGACACGCTGAAGTTCTGGCAAGACAAATTTGGCCTGAAGGACTACAGCGTCGAGGCGCTGGCGCCCTACTTCCAGGACGCGCAGACCCGGCTCAACATCGCCCCCTGGGCCGTGGCCCCCAACGAAAACAACGAGCTGCTGCGCCGCGGCGCAGCCAAGCTGGGCATTGCCTGCGAAGTGATTCCGCGCAACGTCAAGGGCTGCTACAACCTGGGCTCCTGCGGCATGGGCTGCCCCACCAACGCCAAGCAGTCCATGCTGGTCACCACCATCCCCTTTGCGCTGGACCACGGCGCCACGCTGTTGGTGGAGACCCGGGTCGAGCAGTTGAAGATCGAAGGCGGACGCATCACCGGCATGCAATGCATTGCCGTAAAACCCAATGCAGCCCCCGTCAATTCTGCAGGTCCCGCTACAACTATCGTAGCAAAGCACTATGTGCTGGCCGGTGGCGCGATCAACTCGCCGGCACTGCTGCTGCGCTCCAAGGCGCCGGACCCGCACAAGCTGCTGGGCAAGCGCACCTTCCTGCACCCGGTGGCCATTACGCTGGCGGTCATGAAGGACACCGTGGCGGCGTGGACCGGTGCGCCGCAGTCCATTTACTCCGACCACTTCCTGCACACCCAGCCCATCGACGGGCCCATTGGCTACAAGCTCGAAGTCGCCCCCCTGCACCCGGTGTTCTTCGGCGCCAACCTGCCCGGCTTTGGTGAAAAGCAGGCCGAGTTGTTCCGCCAGTACCCCCACGCCAATGTGATGCTGGCGCTGATGCGCGACGGCTTTCACGACCAGGCCGCCGGCGGCGCGGTGGAGCTGCGCGGCGACGGCTCGCCGCTGCTGGACTACCCGCTCACCGACTACGTGCTTGAAGGCGCGCGCCGCTCCATGTTGGCCATGGCCCAAATCCAGTTCGAGGCCGGTGCCACCATGGTCTACCCCGGCCACGAAATGGGCGAAGGCACCAGCACCTGGCAGGCCACCAAGGCGGCCATCGAGGCACTGCCCATGAAGCCCCTGCTCACCAAGATCGGCTGCGCCCACGTCATGGGCGGCTGCGGTCTGGGCGGCGACGACAAACTGGGCGTAACCCGACCCGACGGCGTGCACTGGCAACTGGAGAACCTGTCCATCCACGACGGCTCGATCTTCCCCACCAGCATTGGCGCCAACCCGCAGCTGTCCATCTACGGCAACGTCAACCGCCTGGCCCAGGGGCTCGCCAAACGGCTGACCGACAAGGCAGTGACCCTGGCTTAGAAGGCCCGCACGTTTCACCGCAGCCCTCCCCAGGGGTGGGGTGAGGCCATGGTGACCTCGTTAGGTAGCAGTCGGGTAGCGGGTTTTGCTCCGTGTCCCCCGCCCGCTTTGCGGGCTCCTCCTTGACCTACGCAAAACCCACTACCCGACTGCTACAGCGCTGCTTGGTTTGCGCCGATCTGAAGACAAAGACTCCAGCAGCAGGGCTGGGGTGAGCGCCAAAGTGAGGTCAAGGGGGAGCCCGTAGGGCGGAGGACACGAACGGCGGCGCTTGCCCCAGCCCTGCTGCGGGCGAATATCAAAAGTGCAGCACAAGGAAAGCGTGAGAGTTAATATCTGGCTCCCACTCATTTGTCCAAAAAACCAGGAAGGATTCCGATGAAGCTGTATTACTCCCCCGGTGCCTGCTCCCTGTCCGCCCACATTGCGATGCACGAGTCCGGCCTGGCCTTTGAAGCCATCCCCGCGCCCACCAAGACCCACCAGTTGCCTGACGGCACCGACTACTACACCATCAACCCTTTGGGCTATGTGCCCTACCTGACGCTGGACGACGGCCGCAGCCTGCACGAAGTCCCGGCCATCGTGCAATACATCGCAGACCAGGCACCCACCAAGAAACTGGCGCCCGCCAACGGCACCTACGAGCGCTACAAGCTACAGGAGTGGTTGACCTTTATCGGCACAGAGCTACACCGAAGCTTCTCGCCCCTGTTCGCACCCACCACACCGGCAGAAACCAAGGCCACATTCATCACCAAGCTGCAAGGACGCCTGAAGTGGGTGGACGGCGAGCTGGCTGGCAAGCAATACCTGATGGGTGACACCTTCACGGTGGCCGATGGCTACCTGTTCACAGTCACCAACTGGGCGCCACGCGTGGAAGTTGACCTGGCGCCCTATTCCAACCTGCTGGCCTACCGCGCCCGCGTCGGAGCCCGCCCAGCGGTGGTAGCGGCGATGAAGGCTGAAGGACTGCTGAAGTAATGCGCGGCGTGCCCACGCTGGTGTTGCGAACCTTTGCCGCCCCGGTGGAACTGCGCACACCGCGGGTGCTGCTGCGCCAGTGGAAGGACAGCGACAGCGACGCCTGGGCCGCGATGAATGCGGACCCCGAGGTCCGACGATATTTCCCCACCGTACTGAGCCGCACAGAGGCCCAGGCCGAGGCGGATCGCATCCGCGGCGCCATCGCCCAGCGCGGCTGGGGCATGTGGGCCTTGGAGATTCCTGGCGTCCACCCGTTTGCCGGTTTCGTCGGCCTGAGTGTGCCGGGCTACGAAGCCCCGTGGATGCCCGCCGTCGAGATCGGCTGGCGCCTCGCCCCTGCCGCTTGGCACCGGGGCTATGCCACCGAGGGCGCCACCGCCGCGCTGGCCTTCGCCTTCACCCACCTGGAGCTGCCGCAGGTGGTGGCCCTGTCCGTGCCGACCAACACGCCCTCGCACAATGTGATGCACCGCATCGGCATGGCGCGCGACGCTGCAGCAGACTTTGACCATCCGCGCGTCCCGGCGGACTCGCCGCTCAAACGCCACATCCTGCACCGCATCGCACCTGAACAGTGGCGCAGGCATTGCGATAAATAGGCCACTAGCCCTCGTGCAATATGGATTATTTGCTATTTAATTGGTAGCACATCAAACCAGGCCTGTAGTTTCTCGCCATGCAGCGGCTTGCTGGCCAGATAGCCCTGCATCACATCAACCCCCAGGCGCGTAATCGTCTCGCGCTCGGCCTCGGTCTCCACGCCTTCGGCAGTCACCATCAGGTCCAGGCCGTGGCCCATCTCCGTCATGGCGCGGACCAGCTTTTGCGTCCCGGGGGACTGGTCCAGTTTGTCGATGAAGCTGCGGTCGATCTTGAGTTCGCTGACCGGCAGCTTCTGCAGATACGCCAGTGACGAATAGCCAGTGCCGAAGTCATCGATGGACAGCGGCGTGCCGATGTCGCGCAGCGCATGTAGCAGGGCGACGCTGTGCGTGGGGTCGTCCATCAGGCCGCTCTCGGTGATCTCCAAGCGCAGGCGTTTGGCGGGCACTCCGCTGGCTTCGATCATGCGCGCCACGCGCTCGGCGAAGCCCTTTTGCTGCAGGTCACGGGTGCTGACGTTGACGGCGATGCTCAGCTCTGGATGTGTCGGCGCCCAGGCAGCCAACGAGCGCAGGGCCTGCTCCAACATCCAATTCGTCACCATCGTGATGTAGCCAGCCTGTTCGGCAAAGGGCACGAACTCGGCCGGCGACACAAAGCCGCGCGTCGGGTGCTGCCAGCGCACCAGGGCCTCGGCGCCGACGGCGCGACCCGTGGCCAGCGAAAACTTGGGTTGCAGCCACATTTGCAGCTGCGACGTGGCCACCGCCTGGCGCAGGTCCGACAGCAAACTCAGGTGGCTCAAACGCGCCGCCTCTTGCGCCTCGCTGTGCCAGGCAAAGCCCACGGCCGCCCGCTTGGCGCTGTGCAGCGCGACTTCGGCGTTGCGCAGCAGCGTGTCCACCGGCAGCGCGGTGGCGCCCTGCGCCGGGTCGCCAGAGTCCGCAAGGCCATAGTTCAGGCTCAGATCCACGCTGTGGCCGCTGCAGTGCACAGGCGCGCCCATGGCCTGTTCAATGCGCTCCCGCAGCGTCTCGACCGCGGCGCGGTCGGGTGCCGAAAACAGCGCCGCAAACGTACCGCCCGACAGGCGTGCCACCACCGGCTCGGGGCCAATCAGACCGCTGGCCGCGGCCGCCTGCAAGGCCTGGCTGGCGCGCTGCGCCGTTTGCTGGATCAGGGTGTCGCCGGTGGTGTAGCCCAGCGTTTCGTTGATCGCCTTGAGGCGGGCCAGGTCCATCAGGGCCAGGCAGTTGGGCGGCGCCTGGGTGGACACCACCGCATTGAACAGCGCCGTGCGGTTGGGCAGGCCGGTCAAGGGGTCATGGAAGGCCAGGTGTTCGATATCGCGCTCGCGCTGGGCCACGGCGTCGGTCATGGTGTTCAGTGCCCGGCCCACGCGGTCGACCTCCTGCGTGCGTGTCATGGGCACACGGCGGCTGTAGTCGCCGCCGGCAATGCGCTGCGCCGCCACTTCCAATTGCTCCAGCGGGCCGACCACGCTGCGGGTGGTGCGCACGCCCAGCCAGACGGCCAGGGCCACCGCCAGCACCGACAAGCCCGCCACCCACAGCGCGACCCGGTCGAACAGGCGCTGCGCGTCGTCCAGTTGCGACTCAATGCGTTCGCGCTCGCGCTGCAGCAAGGCGTTGGACTCCAGCAGCATGGTCTTCAGCGCGGGGTTGACGCGCTCGTTCAGCAGCCTCCAGGCGGCAGCGGGGTTGTCGCCCTCGATTTCATCGGCGGTAGCAATAAAGGCTTCCGCATAGGCCGCGCGGCTTTCCACCAGGTGTTTCAGGTTTTGCTCCTGGTCGGCATCCTTGAGGTCATCGGCCAGCGATTCGACAATTCCGTCAATGCGCCGGTTGCGCTCGTCCACATCGGCGTACTCGGCGACGCGGTTCGCGCGCGGTGCGTTGATCAGGCGGATCAGGGCATTGCCCACGCCCTCGGTCTGCAGGGACAGCGCCTGCACCCGCAACAGGCGCTGCATGTCGCCGGTGGCAAAGCGCTGGGTCACGCCGGTGATGTGGTGGATCTGAAAAATCGCCTGCGCCAGGGCCACCAGCATCAGCACCACGAGCACGCCAAAGCCCAGTGCCAGCCGCCAGCCAATGCGCCGCGGCCACCCCAACCGGGGGCGGGCAGTTGCCTGCGAGCGAGTGTGTTGTGTGTCCATGCTCAAGTGTCTGCCGCCTGCACCGCCAGCACAAGTCCTGTTTGCACGGCCATCGGCAGCCACTGGCCAAAGTCCAGCGCGTTCGCGGAATCTTGCGCCTCCAGCGCCTGGGCCAGAGTTGCGCCGTCCAGTAGTCTCCGCAGCACCTCGGCCTCACCGACCAGCGCCAGCCGCACGCGGGGGCGCCAACCGGCACGCCACACCACGGCGTCCTGTGCCACTCCGGCTCGCAGGTGCGCGCCGGCCTCCTCCAGGCTGGGGCTGGCCTCCAGGTGGGCACCCAGAATGCTGGCGACCGGCCAGGCACTGCGCACCACGGCGCAGCCCGGCGCCAGCACCAAATGCAGTTGCGCCGGATCCTCCGTGGTCAGCAGCGCCAGCGTCGCCAGATCCGCCGCCCGGTCCGGCGCCCCCGCGCACTGGTGCAGCGCCCACTCGGCCCGCGCCACGTCGGGCAGATAGGGTTCGTCCTGCAACTGCGCGCTGGTCTGCGCCCACGCCGCCAGCGACTCGCCCCAGCACGCGATGTCGCCGCGCACCGGGGGTTCTGCATGCCACAGCGCGCGGGCCAGGTCGGCAAAACTTTCGTCGCCCAGCAGCTGCGCTACCACCGGGTAGGCAGCCTGCAGGGCCCGTTCGGCCAGGGCATGGCCGTTGGCCTGGTAGGCCTTGAGCCCTCTAGCCCTCGGATCTATTGCATGAGCAGCTATCTTTTGCATAGCATCATCCGCCGGCCAGGCCAGCAAGGCCTCCAGCAATGCCTGCTGTTGAGCGGCCAGCGTGCTCACGGGACACGCTCCGTGCTGCGCACCGCGCTGCCCTGGCCCAACACCTCGGCGCCAAGCCGGCGCGCGCAATCAGCTTCGTCCAGCAGCACATCCAGCGCCGGCACATCGGTATCCCATTCGATAAGCGTGGGCACTGCGCCAAAGCGCTGGAGAGCATGCCGGTACAGCCTCCACACCGCGTCGCAGACGCGGCTGCCGTGGTCGTCGATGACGATGTCACCGTCGGGCTCACGCACATGGCAATGGCCGGCCAGGTGGATTTCACCCACCAAATCGGGCGCCAGCGCATCGAGCCAATCGCGGCAGCATTGCAGCGGGTCCGCAGCCTGGCCCTCGCGCACCTGCGCATTCAGGGCATTGACATAGATATTGTTGACATCAACCAGCAACCGACAACCCGTGCGCCGGGCCAGAGTGCTCAGAAATTCGGTCTCCTGCCACACGCGCTCCTCACCGACCGCCTGCCAGCGCAGGTAAGCCGACAGGTTTTCCACGAGCAGGACCCGCTGCAGGCGGTCCTGCACCCGGCCCACATTGGCACACAGCACATCCAGCGATTCGGTGGTGAAGGGAAGGGGCAATAGATCGGCGGCATGGACCGTGGCGCCCTGGAAAGTACCGCGCGCAAACGACGCGTGGTCGCTGACCCGCACCGGGTCAATTCGCTGCACCAGCCGCGCCAGCTGGTCCAGGTGCCAGCCATCCAGGCCGGCGGCCGACCCCAGCGACAAACCCACGCCGTGCAGGCTGATAGGGTAGTGCGCACGGCCCTGCTCCAGCACGGCCAGCGCCGCGCCACCCGGGGCGAAAAAATTCTCGGAGTGCACCTCCAGAAAACCCACAGCGGGCAGACGCTCAAGCAACTCACCGTAGTGGGGCTGCCGCCAGCCAATGCCCACGCTGCCAGCCGGGGACCGGACGCTTTTGCGCACTTCGCCGGACATCAGCCTTTTTTGGACATCTTGGCTTCGTCCAGTGACAGGCCCTTCATGCTCTTGCAGGTGCCCTTGGCCACGTACTTCCATTCCATCTTGTCCATGTCCACCTTGGACTGGCCGGCGCAGGAATGGGCGCCATTGACGCTGGCGCAATCATTCTGTCCAGCCTTGGCAATTCCGAAACACTTCTCTTTTTCCTGGGCAGCAGCGGGAACCGCCACCATGGACAGGGACATCACAGCAGCTGCGGTTGCAGCAATCATGGCACGTTGGGTCATTTTGAAACTCCTCAATTGGACAGGTTAAAGTGGAACCAGTGGGCACTTGCCGAACAGGCACCCGGTTGCTGGTTACGGTTTAGTCTGGTACGCGGGGCCATTCTTACAGTGTTGGGGGAAAAAAATCTCAAATGACCGGTTTTGAACAACAGATTGTGGCGCTGCAGGACTACCTGCTGAAGTTCGCACGCCTGCAACTGCGCAATGACGCCTGGGCCGAAGACGCGGTGTCCGAGACCGTGCTGGCCGCGCTGGCCAAACCCCAGTCCTTTGGCAACCGCTCGCAGCTCAAGACCTGGCTGGTGGGCATCCTGAAACACAAGGTCGTTGACGCCCTGCGCCACCACCACCGCGAAGTCAGCGGCCTGGACGACAGCGAAGACGCGCAGGCCGATCCGCTGGACGCCATCGCGTTCAAGGTGGATGGACACTTTGCCGAACAACCCGCCGACTGGGGGAACCCTGAACAACAAACCAGCAGCCAGCAGTTCTTCGAGATTCTGGAGGCCTGCGCCAGCAAGTTGCCGGCTTCACAGGGGCGTCTGTTCCTGATGCGGGAGTGGCTGGAGCTCTCCAGTGAGGAAATTTGTAAGGAATTGCAGCTCACCCCGACCAACCTTTATGTGCAATTGCACCGGGCCCGCCTGCGTTTGCGGGAGTGCCTGGAGCTCAACTGGTTCATGAAAGCCAGCGCGTGATGATTCCATTCAACAGAACCTGCCGCGAAGTCGCCGCCATCCTGGTGGCCCGGGAAGACCGCGATCTCGGGCTGGCCGACCGCCTGGCCCTGCGCATCCATATGGCCATGTGCGACGCCTGCCCCAAGTTCGAGCGCCAGATGCTCACCATGCGCAACGGTCTGCGCCAGTGGCGCAACTACACCACACCAGACGATTCCGGCCAAAAATAGGCCCCTGGTCTAATAAAAATTAGGCAACTCTGGAAAAAACCCGCATAATGGTGCGGTATTGCCGGAATTTCGGTGTACGAGTTTGCGGTGATTTACCAGTTTCGCGTCTGCTTTAAGTCTTCATTGGTTTGTTGATTGCGGGTTTGGACACCATCGCGTTTTGAGAGTTAGTTTTTGAGGAGTCCTTACATGGGCAACAAACTTTACGTGGGCAACCTGCCCTATTCCTTCCGTGATGAAGACTTGCAACAAGCGTTTGCAGCCTACGGTTCCGTTTCCAGCGCCAAAGTCATGATGGAACGTGACACCGGCCGTTCCAAGGGCTTCGGCTTTGTGGAAATGGGCAGTGACGCAGAAGCACAAGCAGCTATCGGCGGCATGAACGGTCAACAATTCGGTGGCCGCGGTCTCGTGGTGAACGAAGCACGTCCCATGGAAGCACGTCCTCCCCGCACTGGTGGCGGCGGCTTTGGTGGTGGTGCTGGCGGCGGCCGTAGTGGCGGCGGCGGCTACGGTGGTGGTGGCGGCGGTGGTGGCGGTTACGGCGGTGGCGCTGGCGGCGGCCGTAGCGGCGGCGGCGGCGGTGGTGGTTACGGCGGTGGCCGTAGCAGCTACTAAGCAGCTACCGGAGAATCTCTCCAATCAAAAAAGGACCTTCGGGTCCTTTTTTGTTGCCCTCAACCTTCAGTCACACGGCGCTTGCGCGGGCGCCCCGACAACACGCGGTCAAACAGCCAGTTGGGCAACACGCGCAGGCCTTTGGCAACCCAGCCCATTTGCCAGGGAATCACACGGTACGTTGCACCGCCGCGGATGGCTGCAAACGCCTTGTCCGCAAAAACGTCGGCCGACATCAAAAAGGGCATGGCATACCGATTTTTCTGGGTCAGCGGGGTATCGATGTAGCCGGGGCAAATGGTCAACACCTGGACACCGCTGTCGCGCAACTCACCGCGCAGACTCTCGCAGTAGCTGATCACGGCCGCCTTGCTGGCGCAATAGGCCCCGTGTCCTGGCAAGCCCCGGATTCCGGCCACACTGCCAATGCCCACCAATGCACCCGAACCACGCTGGGCCATGGGATCGATGAAGGCATGAAAGGTCGCCGCCAGGCCGACATTGTTGATGGCAAATACCCGGATCATCACCGCCAGATCCTCCCGCACCGCAGTATCCATGCCGATGCTGACGCCCGCGTTGGCAATGACCACATCCGGCACGCCCTGGCGTTGCAGGCACAGCTGCGCGGCGGCCACGATGCTGTCCACCTCCGCCACGTCGGCACTGTAGATCTGGTAGCGCGCCGGATCCAGCCCGCGCTGCGTGGCCCAGGTCTGCATCTCGTCGGTGCGCCGGGCCACCAGGGCCAGGGCATAACCGGCCTGGTAGTAGCGCCAGGCCAGAGCCTGTCCAATACCGCTGGAAGCGCCGGTGACAAATATCAGTTGGGACACGGACTGCCTCCTGTAGCTAGTTTCTTGCGGGTTACTTCACGACGGGCATCAAGGTGCCATGGACCCGGCCGCTCAAGTGCAGCACCTGCTCCACGTTATCAAATTCCATGCGCTCGGCGGTAAACCGGTCCTGGCCGCGCAACAACTCCACCGGTTTGTGTGAACGCACCTGCTCGGTGTTCATGAAGGCATGCAGAAACTCGCTGCGGTACTCCATCCTGGGCGCGCTGTTGCCGGGCTTGCTGGTGTCGGCCTCCCGCACCACCACGGCCTGTCCCAGCAACTGCACTTCCGAGGAATCCTCGTTGGTCAGCCCCTGCTGGGCCGTGGCCGTCGTCAGGCGTCCCTGTTCGTCAAAAGAGCGTACCCGGATCGCATCAATTTCCAGCCACAGGGTATCGGGGTAATGCCGGGCTCGCGCACCGACCACTTCGGTGCGGATACGCCCTGCCGCATCGAAGGTACGCACCGAAAAATTCTCCATGAAATAGTCCGGTTCATGGCGCGCCGGGCGCTGCATCACCGGACCGTTGGCTGGCGGCGTGCTGCGCACCAGCCAGTAGGTGCCCAGCGCCAGCAGGCCCATGGACACCAGGGGGAAGTACAACATGAACCGATCCCAGGCATCACGCAACACGGTCATCATTGTGAGTACGCACCCAGCAATTCGACATAGCGCCCACTGGCCACCAGCAGAACATCACAAAACTCCCGGGCCGCGCCGTCCCCGCCACGGGCCGTCGTCACGTGGTGGGCAACAGTCAGCACTTCCGTGTGAGCGTTGGCCGGAGCGCAGGCAAAGGCACAGCGGCGCATCACCGGCAAGTCCGGCCAGTCATCCCCCATGGCGGCCGCCTGGTCCCAGTCCAGCCCCAGCGTCGCCAGCGTTTGCTGCGCCGCCGGTCGCTTGTCTTCGGTCCCAAAATGGGCGTGCACAATGCCCAACGCCTGCAAGCGCAAGCGCAAGGGTTTGGAGTCACGCCCGGTGATCACGACCGGCGCAATGCCGGCCTGTTGCAACAGCTTGATGCCGTGGCCATCCAGCGTATTGAAGCGTTTGAGCGTCTCCCCGGTCTCGGTGAACA
This sequence comes from Rhodoferax sp., assembly GCA_030645355.1. Lineage (GTDB taxonomy): Bacteria > Pseudomonadota > Gammaproteobacteria > Burkholderiales > Burkholderiaceae_C > Allorhodoferax. Next base: position 51,432 of record JAUSNJ010000048.1, read on the forward strand.
GCAGGCCACCATCGGTCAGCACACCGTCCACATCGAAAAAAGCGACCTTGATCCCTTGTGCCTTGAGCAACAGCTCCGGATCAAAATTCAGTGCGGGTTTCATCAGATAACCTTCGCACGCATCAGGTCGTTGCTGTTCAGGGCGCCACACAAACGGCCATCCAGGTCCACGACCAGTAACAAGGTAATCCGCTTGGCTTCCATGATCTCGGCAGCATCCACGGCCAAAGCCTGCGGACCCACGGAGTGCGGAGACCGGTGCATCACGTCCTGCGCCGTTTTAGCCCGCAGGTCGATTCCCTGTTCCACCAAACGGCGCAAATCGCCATCGGTAAAAATGCCGAGCACACGGTTGTCCGCATCTACAACTGCAGTCGCGCCCAAGCCCTTGGCACTCATCTCGCGCATCAATGCGCTGAAATTGGCATCGGGCGACACACTCGCCACCGACTCGCCGGAGCGCATGACATCGCTGACATGGGTCAGCAGTTTGCGCCCCAGCGCGCCACCCGGATGGGAGCGCGCAAAATCCTCGGCCCTGAAACCGCGGGCGTCGAGCAGGGCCACGGCCAGTGCATCGCCCAATGCCAGCTGCGCCGTGGTGCTGGCGGTGGGCGCCAGATTCAGCGGGCAGGCCTCCTTGTCGACCGCACTGTCCAGCCATACATCCGCATGCAGGGCCATCATGGACTGGCCATTGCCGGTCATGGCCACCACCGGCGCGCCCAAGCGCTTGAGCACCGGAAAAATGGCAGCCATTTCCTGTGACTCACCGCTGTTGGAGATGGCCAGCACCAGATCCGCCGTTGTAATCATGCCCAAGTCACCGTGGCTGGCTTCGGCCGGGTGCACAAACATGGCAGGGGTGCCGGTCGACGCCAGTGTGGCGGCAATCTTGCGCCCGATGTGGCCGCTTTTACCCATGCCCATCACGACCACCCGGCCCTGGATGGACAACACCATCTCCACGGCCTGCGCAAAGGATGCGCCCACCCGGTTCTTCAGACCCAATACAGCCGTGGCCTCAATATCAAAAGTTTCATGGGCCAGCGCAATGGCGCGCTGGGCCGACGGTGCAGGGGGCCGCGGTGCGTGGAGGGTCATGGAGGCATTTTATAGACGGCTGCGTCTCTTGCTAGTATCGCGGCATGTCCGGACTGGAAATTACCCTTCTCTATCTTCTCGCGGCGGTGCTGGGGGTAGTGACCTGCCGGTACTTCCAGTTGCCGCCGATGCTGGGCTATCTGGCGGTAGGCGTCGCGGTCGGACCCAATGCCATGGCGCTATCACAGAACGCGGACGGGGTGCGCCATCTCGGTGAGTTCGGCGTCGTCTTCCTGATGTTTGTCATCGGGCTGGAGTTCAACCTGCCCAAACTGCGGGCCATGCGCCAGCATGTGTTCGGCCTGGGTCTGCTTCAGGTGGCCGTCACCATCCTGGTCGCCACACTGGCCACCCTGGGGCTGGCCGCGCTGGCACCGGCCACGTGGGGCATGCCCTGGCAAGCCGCGCTGGCCCTGTCGTGTGCCCTTGCCATGAGCAGCACCGCGATCGTCGTCAAGCTCATGGTGGAACGGCTGGAGCGCGAATCCGAGCATGGCAAGCGGGTCATGGGGGTGTTGCTGTTCCAGGATCTCGCCGTGGTGCCGCTGCTGGTGCTGATCCCGGCCCTGGGCGCCTCGGGCGAAGACCTTGCGGGTGCGCTGGTCATCGCGGCGATCAAGGCCACCCTGCTGATCACGGTGCTGCTGGTCGGTGGTCAGCATGTGATGCGCCGCTGGCTAACACTGGTCGCCCGCCGCAAGAGCGAGGAACTGTTCGTGCTGAACCTGTTGTTCATCACACTGGGCCTGGCCTGGCTGACCGAGCTGGCAGGGCTGAGCCTGGCGCTGGGCGCCTTTATCGCCGGCATGCTGATTTCGGAGACCGAATTCAAACACCAGGTGGAAACCGACATCCGCCCGTTTCATGACGTCCTGCTGGGGCTATTTTTCATCAGCATCGGCATGCTGCTGGACTGGCGGCTAGTGCTGGAGCGCTGGCCCCTGGTGTTGCTGCTGCTGGTCCTGCCTACGCTGTTCAAGGCTGCGCTGGTCACAGCACTGTCCAAGGCCCTGGGCGCCAGTTCCGGCGTGTCCTTGCGCACAGGCCTGTACCTGGCCCAGGCCGGCGAATTCGGCTTTGTACTGTTGACGCTGGCGCAGAACAATTCCCTGGTCCCCCCGGCACTGCTAAACCCCATCCTGGCAAGCATGGTGCTGTCGATGCTGGCCACGCCCTTCATCGTGATGTACAGCAACCGCATCGTCATGAAACTGGTCTCCAGCGAGTGGCTGCAGCAGTCCCTGCAAATGACCAGTATTGCGCGCAAGTCCATCAGTGCCAACCGCCACGTCATCATTTGCGGCTATGGCCGCTGCGGCCAGAATCTGGCCAAGATGCTCGAAGGTGAAGGCATTCCCTACATGGCCCTGGATCTGGACCCCGACCGGGTCCGCCAGGCCGCCGCCGCCGGCGACTCCGTCGTCTTTGGCGATGCCGCCCGCCTGCAGGCCCTGATCGCCTCGGGCCTGGCCCGCGCCAGTGCGGTGGTCATCACCTACTTGGACGTCGCCGGTGCGCTGAAGGTGCTGAGCCACACCCGCGCCCATGCCCCGCAGGTCCCGGTCATCGTGCGCACCCAGGACGACCTCAGCCTGGAGGTGCTGCAAGCCGCCGGTGCGACCGAAGTCGTACCCGAAACTATTGAAGGCTCCTTGATGCTGGCCAGCCACGCGCTGGCGCTGGTCGGTGTGCCCATGCGGCGAGTGATCCGCATCGTGCAGGACCAGCGCGACGCCCGCTACAACCTGCTGCGCGGGTTTTTCCGCGGTACCGATGACGACTCCGTCGATGAACTGCACTACGAACGGCTGGCAACCTTCACCCTGCCCCTGGGCGCCAAGGCGGCCGGTCGCACGCTGGACTTTTTTACCCTGCACGCTCTGGAGGTCCAGGTGGTCAGCCTGCGCCACAGCAATGGGAAAGCCGGTTCCGTGCAAGGGGACGCGGTGCTGGAAGCCGGCGACACCCTGGTACTGTCCGGCAAGGCCGAAGCCCTGGCCGTGGCAGAACAAAAACTCCTCAAGGGCTAGACCACCATGCAACACACCAGCATCAACCAGTACCTCAGAGACCATATCCGCACCGTGCCCGACTGGCCGACGCCCGGCGTGCAGTTCCGCGACATCACACCTCTGCTGCAGAACGCCAAAGTGTTCCGGGTGCTGATTGACGCCTTTGTGCACCGCTACATGGACCCCAGCATGCGCCCCGACGTGGTGGCAGGGCTGGACGCCCGGGGCTTCATACTGGGCGCGGTCGTGGCCTACGAACTCAATGTCGGCTTTGTGCCAATCCGCAAAAAAGGCAAGCTGCCTTTCACCACCGTGCAGGAAACCTACGAACTTGAATATGGCAGCGCCACGGTGGAGTTGCACACCGATGCAGTCAAGCCGGGCGACCGGGTTCTGCTGATCGACGACCTGATCGCCACCGGTGGCACCATGATGGCGGGCAAGAAGCTGCTGGAAAAGCTGGGCGCCACGGTCACCGAGGGTGCGGCGATTGTCGATTTGCCCGAACTCGGCGGCTCGGCGCGCCTGAGGGAATCCGGCCTGCCGCTGTTCACGCTGCTGGATTTCGCCGGACACTGAGGGCCGGCGCTCGCTATTAAATCAATAGCGGCCTGCGCTTGTACAGCAAGGGCTGTCGGCCCTTGATTGCCTAATTTAATTCGCCGTACTGGGTCGCACTCAGCGCCGGGACCAAGGCTGGCGCATCGGGCATTTCTGTGTCTTCGAACCCGGTCAGCAGGGTATAGGAGCGTGGCGCGCTGCGGCTCAAGGGGACCGCCGCGGCAGGAACGCCGTGGGCCGACGCTGCGGCCAGCGCCTGCTTGAAGGCCGCGACCTCGTCGGCCTGGATCGGCTCATACCGCTTGGGCGCCGGCTTTTCCACGGCGGGCGCTGGTTCAGGCAGGGCGGTTCGCGCCGGCACGGGTTCGGGCAAGACGGCAGGCTCAGGCGCTGCATCGGCGTGGTACAGCGGAGCGGGCCGGCTGTTGACCTGCGGCGCGCCCGCAGGGCGCGCCACCGACACCATCTCGTTGAGGCGCCAGTAGACGGCCGTGACGCGGATGTTGTAGCGCGACTTGGCGCTGTGAGCGATCATCACTTCCATCTCGGCCAGACGTTCGGCCTGCGCGCCAAACTCCTGCGCCAGGTCCATCATGACCATGAACTGCTCGCCGCGCGGGTCGAGCGACAGCACCTTGAATTTGTAGCTGCCCGACAGCACGCCTGCGCGGATCATGGCTTCGCGCACCGCGGCGTAAAGCAGTTCGCGCCTGGCGTGTCGATGGGACTTATGCGCGCCGCCGCGCAGTTCACCCGTCGCCGGTTTGGACGACCCCGGTGTCGAGGACTTGTCGCGGGTCAGCCCCGCGCTGTCGCTGTCCGCCTGGATCTTGCCCGGCGTTTGGGGGCCTGCGCCGGATTTGCCGGAAAACCAATTGAGAATCGACATGGGCTCCCGCCTGAAGAACGATGGCCGACCAGACGGCGATCGGGGTTGGTGGTGATGAGACCCGAAGGTCTCGATGATGAAGTTTACTGGCCCTTCGCCGCCTGTCGTTCGTGTCGAAGAAGCAAGTTGGCACCGGCCGCACACGAGCGAAGCAGATGCCTGCAATAAGTCACGTTTTTTCCGTTAGCACACCACCAAAGCATCGCGCGACAGGCTCAGGTCACGGCAACACGTTTGGGCCGGTTGTATAAACGTTTGGCGAGCACAGCGCCCATGGCCAGGGTCAGTTCGAGTGCAATCGGGCTGTTCCGGTTGGACAGTTCCTTGAAGCGCAGTGCCGTCAGGCACCAGACCTTGCTCGCGTTGGATGCCTGTACGGTGGCGTTGCGCGGCATGCGCGAAAAAAAGGCGCCTTCACCGACCACCGTTCCGGCCGCAACCAGCGCAAGCCGCACGCGGCCCTTGTCGTCCTCGTAATGCACACTCAGCGTGCCGCTTTCGATGAAGTACAGGGTCTGGTCGTTCGAACCCTGCTCGATCAGCACCTGGCCCTGCTGCATGGCAAACGGCTGCATGTAGCCGGCCAGAATGTCCCACTGCTGCGGCGTGAACTGGCAGCGCAGGGCATCGCTGGCATGGCTGTGCGCAATGGCGTTGGCCAGGCCCTGGATATCAAACCTGAGGGTAGTGGGTAAGGGTGCATTCATGATGCACGGAAGATACGATGCCGGCGACTGCCGCGGCAAGGGACATTAACGCAAGCTTACAGCTGATACATCGGCGGGAAAGCTGTAACTTGCCGGGATGGCGTTCACCAGGTGGTGAATAGCTCAGGCCTTTCGAGCTCACACGGCCAGGGCCTTGCCGGCCTATTTGCCAATGCAGAACTTCGAAAATATCTCTCCCAGCAGATCGTCCGGCGTGAACTCACCAGTGATGCCGCCCAGGGCGTTTTGCGCCTGGCGCAGATCCTCTGCCAGCAGGTCCAGCGCCGGCGCCCTGGCGCGAAGCTGGGCGGCCGCGCGCGTGAGCTGGATGTCCACCTCGCGCAGCGCGCGCACATGGCGCTCACGCGCCATGAACACGCCCTCGGGTGCGGCCTGCCAGCCCACCAGTTGCAGCAATTGCTGGCGAAGCTGCTGCAGGCCCTCGCCCGTTTTGGCCGAGATCACCACACCTGTCAGGGCGCCGGCGACCACGCTCGTGTCTGCGGCATCCGATTTGTTCCACACATCGATCACCGGGATGTGGCCGGGCAACCTGGCGGCGAGGACCTGCGCGATCACTGCGTCGTCGGCCCGGTAGTTCAGCGCAATTCGTTCGTCCGCGGGTGTGTGCTGGCGCGTCAGGTCATGCAGAAAGAGCACCGCGTCGGCCGTCTCGATTTCGCTCCAGGCGCGCGCGATGCCGATTTTTTCAACCTCGTCGACTTCCGGCAACAGGCTGTCGCGCAAGCCGGCCGTGTCCACCACATGCAGCGGCACGCCCTCGATCTGGATCAACTGGGTGACCTTGTCGCGCGTGGTGCCGGCCACTGGTGTGACGATGGCCAGCTCGGCGCCGGCCAGTGCGTTGAGCAGCGAGCTTTTTCCGGCGTTGGGCTGACCGGCAATCACGACCTTGATGCCTTCGCGCAGGATGGCACCCTGCTGCGCGCGCCGCATCACGCCGGCCAGCGTCTGCTGCAACCCGGCCAGCTGGCCCTGGGCGTCGGCTTTTTGCAGGAAATCGATGTCTTCTTCCGGAAAGTCCAGCGTCGCCTCGACCAGCATGCGCAGGTGCACCAGGCGCTCCAGCAGCACATGCACCTCGTTCGAGAACTCCCCCGACAGCGAACGCGCGGCCGAGCGTGCCGCGGTTTCGGTGCTGGCGTCGATCAGGTCGGCAATCGCTTCGGCCTGCGCCAGGTCGATCTTGTCGTTCAGAAAGGCGCGCTCGGTGAACTCGCCGGGCTGGGCCAGACGCAAACCGGCCAGCCGTGGCCGGCCAGTAGCTATGTCCAGGCTTTCAGCAAGCGCCAGGCAACGCGCCAGCAGCAGTTGCAGCACGACCGGCCCGCCATGCGCCTGCAGCTCGAGCACGTCCTCGCCGGTGTAAGAATGCGGCGCCGGGAAATAAAGGGCCAGGCCCTGGTCGATGACCTGCCCGCCTGAGTCCAGGAAAGGCAGGTAAGTCGCGTGGCGCGGCTGCAGGGGTTTGCCGCAGATAGCCGCAATCACATCGGCCAGGCCCTTGCCTGACAGCCGCACGATGCCGACCGCGCCACGCCCGGGGGCAGTCGCAATGGCAGCAATGGGATCGTGGTGTCGGGCCAGCATGTCAGGCGCCATGTTAAAGGGCCGCGAAGCGGCCCTTTTTTTTCTACTTACTTGAATTTCGGCAGGTTGAACTGCGGCGGCACGCCCATGCGGGTGTTGATGACCCACTGCTGCGCGATCGACAGGATGTTGTTGGTGATCCAGTACAGCACCAGGCCGGCCGGGAAGAAGAAGAACATCACGCTGAAGATCAGCGGCATGAACCACATCAGCTTGGCCTGCATCGGATCGGGTGGCGTCGGGTTCAGGGCCGTCTGCAGCATGGTGGTCAGGGTCATCACGATGGGCAGGATGAAGTAGGGATCGGGCGAGGACAAATCCTGGATCCACAACACCCACGGCGCGTTGCGCATTTCCACCGAGCCCAGCAACACCCAGTACAGGGCGATGAACACCGGGATCTGGATCATGATGGGGAAGCAGCCACCCATGGGGTTGACCTTTTCTTCCTTGTAGATCTTCATCATGGCGACCTGCATTTCCTGCGGCTTGTCCTTCAACAGCTCGCGCATTTCCATGATCTTGGGTTTGACCGCCTTCATCTTGGCCATGCTCGCATAGGCCTTGGCGTTGAGCCAGTAAAACAGGATTTTCAGCAGCACCACCAGCGCCACAATCGACCAGCCCCAGTTGTGGATGAAGCCGTACAGCTTGTCGAGCAGCCAGTACAGCGGCTTGGCCAATATGGTCAGCCAGCCGTAGTCCTTGACCAGTTCCAGCCCGGGCGCAATCGCTTCCAGCTGGTTTTCGATTTGTGGTCCGACAAACAGTGTTGCCGTGGTGGACTGGGTGGCGCCGGGCGCGATCGCCGGCAGCGGCGTGATCATGCCCACGGCGTACAGGTTGGTGTCGACCTTGCGCAGGAAGATGTCGCGCTGCAGGCCGTCCGGCAGGATCCAGGCCGACGCAAAATAATGCTGGACCATGGCCACAAAACCGTTGGTCGCCTGCTTCTCGACATCCACCTTGTTTTTCTCGATGTCGCTGAACTCGACCTTCTGGTATTTCTGCGCTTCGGTGTAGATCGCCGGGCCGGTGAAGGTCGAATAAAACGCGGACTCGCCCGGCAGCTTGTTGCCGTCGCGCACCAGTTGCGCGTAGAGCTGCGGTGACACGGCGCTGGCGCCGTTGTTGACCACATCGTGGCGCACCGCGATATCGTAGGCGCCGCGTTTGAGCGTGTAGGTCTTGACCAGCTTGACGCCGCCAACCTCAGCCGATTCGAATTTGACGTCCAGGCTGTCCTGCCCGTCCTTGAGCTGGCGCTCGCCGGGAACGGCGGTCATCGGTGTCTTGTGGGTCGGGAAGCTGCCGCCGCCCGCACCGGCGATCAGGCCGGACTGGGCCACGTACACACGCGCCGCGCTTTCGTCGAGCAGCACAAAGCCGTCGGTCTTGCCGTCCACATCCTTCAGGCGCGGGAAGGCTGAACCGACCAGCGTGCCACCCTCGGTGTCAAACGTCAGTGTCAGCAGGTCGGTCGAGACCACCAGGCGCTGTTTGCCTGCCGAAGGCGTGCTCGCGGGCACGGCCCCGGGCGACACCGCGGCAGCCGGGCTGGCTGCAGGTGCAGGGACGGCACCGCTGCCGACCGGGCCCGCCGGCACGCTGGCCGTCGAAGCCGGGGCCGGTGCCTTGCTGCTGGCGACCGGCGTCGGCGAGGGGAAAAACGTCGCCTTGTTGCCGTTGAAAAGCTGCCACTGGTCCCACAACAGGACCATGGAAAAACCAAAAATCACCCACAGGATGGTGCGGCGTATGTCGTTCATGACGGCTTCTTTTTAGAGGGGATCGAAGTCACGGGCGTGACCAGGCGGGTGAAAAGGGAAAATCGGCCAGTGGACGATTGCGGCGCCGACGAGGGCACCGGATCGTAGCCGCCGTAGCACCAGGGATGGCAACGCACCAGGCGGTACAGCGTCAGGTAGCTGCCTTTGGCCGCGCCATGCTGCTGCAGCGCCTGCAGGGAATACGCCGAGCAGGTGGGCTCGAAGC
>JAUSNJ010000052.1 GCA_030645355.1 Rhodoferax sp.
TCGGGGGTAGTAAGCAGTATCCCCTCGTCGGCCATGAGAAACAGATCGAGTATGTTGGCGGCCGTCCCCGGGCCAATGTCAAGCACCACATAGTCGTACGGCACGTCCTGGAGCGCCACTGCGAGCCTTGCGATGCCCGCCCCTCCGTTGTCCGCCACATCGAGCGAGTCCTTGGCGCCGCTTACGAGGTCAAGGTTCTCGAAACCGGTCCTGCTTGCGAAGGGCACGATGTCCGTGGAGCCGGATTTAAGGAAGTTGGAGAGCGACACCTTCCCCCCGTCCATGTTCAGAAGCGTATGAAGGTTTGCCGCACCCAAATCGACATCCACCATGAGCACCTTTTTACCGAGCTTTGAGAGCCCTACTCCAAGGTTGGCCGCCACAAGGCTTTTACCAACGCCTCCCTTGCCCCCTCCGACAGCCCAGACCTTTGCGCATGGTACCGGAGCGCTGTCAACGATGGTCAGCTGCGGCCCGGAGATGATCTCGTCCACCGGTCCGCCGACCTTTGAATTCTTGTATAATAAACGTTTAAAAAAATCCATCGCGCATCGCCTATTCCAATTTAAAGACTACCTTTTTTTCGAACCCTCCAACGGCGTCTTTGAGAACTCCGGGATTGTCGTTAATACCTTGAGTTGGACTACGTCTTCAAAGTCCTCGGGCCTTCTGAAGACCGGGGAGAGGAACTCGAGAAAAAGCACGAGCACGACCCCGAGCCCGACGCCGACGCCGACGCCAATCAGGCCTATGATGAATTTTTTCGGCTTATACGCCTTCTCAGGAAGGTTGGCCGGGTCAAGTACGGTGAAACGCTCGCCCTTTTGCCTCTTCTCGAGGTTCTCGGCCAGATTTGCGCTGAGTTTTTTCCCGAGAAGCGCCTGATAATTGGCCAGTGATATGTCATAGTCCCTGCGCAGGTCCGCGAACTTCTGTTCGTTAGCCGGGGCCTCTTCGACGCGTCTCTCAAATATCTTTATCTGCTTCCTTGTACTGGTAATCCTCTCGCGGAGCGTCTGTATCTGGGAGTTGACGATCATGAGATTGTTGTAGATCTCGGGGCTCCTCTCCTGAGGACTCAGAGCAAGAAGCTCATCGGGCTGTCCAGCGGCATCGCCGACGGCCTCCGATTGCGACAATTGCCCCCTGAGCTCCCTTATGCGCTGTTTGGTGAAAACAACATCGGGGTAAGTGTCCTTGTAGACGGCCAGAAGGTTTGAAAGCTCCGCCTGGAGCCTCGCGAGCTCCTGCGCCCGGGGGTTATTAACCGGCGCGCCGCCGGAAGCGACCGTATCTGCGTTGCTCATCTGCGCAAGCTGTGCCTGGAGCAACAACTTCCTGTCCTCGGCGGTTTTAAGCTCCACATTACCTGTCTGGAGCTCGCTCTGAAGGCGGTCAAGGGTCCGCAAGTTAGCATCGAGCTGCTCCGGGAGACTCCCCATGTACTTTTCCTTGAAAGCCCTTACGGCCTTTTCCTGGGACTCAAGCTCACTTTTCGCAATCGCTAGTTCGTTGGCAAGAAAATCCGAAGTCCCCTCGGCGTACTCTTCGCGGGACTTCAAGTTCTCCTCTATGAAAAAGGACGCGAGCCTGGTCGTGACCTGCATGGTGACAAACGGGTCGGTCCCTGAAAAACTTATGCTGAAGGCGTCTCCTGAACCTCTGTCTCCGATGATCTTCGCTTCGATGTCCTTGCCGACCATGGCGAGTCGGTCCTCTTTTGAAAAGGCCGGGGGCTTGATGTGAATGCCGAGATTGTTCAAAACAGTATAGATGCGGCTCGGGGTGGCCGCATTCCGGTACAGGTTAAATTCCTCGGCTATCATCTCAAGGTTCTGTCTGCTCATTATCTGCTGGCGGATCGTGTCGAGCCTTTGCGTGAACGGCGTCCTGTCTGTCGGGGTCACATAGCTCTCAGGGATCTGCTGCTTCTCAACGAGTATCACCGTTGTAGAGCGGTAGGTCGGGTTTATCCTGAACGCGGTTGCCACAGCGAAGCCGGTACAGATGACCAGCAGGATGCCAACCACGGCACCCTGGACCAGGTTCTCATCGTTGCTGGCCGCATGGAACTGGACCGGGTCCCAGATCCGCAGTGGGGCCTCGATGGTGCCGGTCGAGGCCAGGCGCAGGTAAATCTCGTTGGTGCCGGGTGCCAACTGCACCGGCATGATGAAGTTGCGGTGGCGCACGACCCGTTGCGCATAGGGCTGTTCGTCGCCCAGCGCGTACTGCACCTGCAGCACATTGCCGGCAAAGTGATACAGCCGCACATCGTCCAGAAACGGTATCGGCAGTTCGATGAAGCGGGCGAGCGCCTGCGGGTCCCGGTTGTCCATCTGGAACCGGAACCAGTGCGCGTCCTGGGTGAAACCGAAATTGGGGGACAGCCGGGTGATCACTTGCCAGGCCTGCCTGGCGGAGCGAGCCTGTTCCAGACTCAGCGATCCCGAAGGGTCCACCAGCACGCCCATGCGCGCACCCACTTCGATGCGCCCGGCGCCGTCGCGCGCCAGTTCAATGGCAGGAAAGCTTGCGTCCGGTGCCACCGGGCTGCCGCTCGCAAGCGGCGTCCACAGTGTCAGGGCCAGAGCCCAGAGCAACAGGGCAAGGGATTTCAGGTGCATGGTCCGAGCCGGTGCACGGAGGCTGCACTACGCCAGTTCGGCGATCAGCTCGATTTCAACGCAGGCGCCCATCGGGATTTGGGCCACGCCAAAGGCGCTACGGGCATGCGCACCCTTGTCGCCAAAGACCTCTCCGAACAACTCGCTGGCACCGTTGGTGACCAGGTGCTGCTCGGTAAAGTCGCCGGTGGAGTTGACCAGCGACATCAGCTTGACGATGCGCTTGACGCGGTTCAGGTCGCCAACTGCGGCGTGCAGCGTGCCCATCAGGTCAATGGCGATGGCGCGTGCGGCGGCCTTGCCCTCTTCGGTGGCCATGTTCTTGCCCAACTGCCCAACCCAGGGCTTGCCGTCTTTCTTGGCAATGTGGCCGCTCAGAAAGACCAGGTTGCCGGTCTGCACAAAAGGCACGTAGGCGGCCGCTGGAATGGCGACGGGGGGCAGGGTGATGCCCAGACGGGCGAGGGTGTCGTAAATGCTCATGGTGCGTGTCTCGGTTGCAATGTAATGAGTGAAATATGCCTCTAGCCCTCGTGGAATAAGCGGATGCAGCTATCTAAAACATAGCACCCGGAGATTTCGCAGGGGACTGGGATTGTGATTGTGACTGATTCGTACCTTGACCTTGGCTCTGGCTCTGCCCCGTCCATGTATCGGGATCGGCTGGCTCCACCGTCACGCCGACCTTGAGCCGGTGGTGCGCGCCACCATGGATCACGCCCCGCACGGGTGATACATCGGCGTAGTCCCGCCCTATGGCCAGGGTCACGTAGTCTTCGCCGGGGCTGCCCCAGCCGTCACGGTTGTTGGTGGGATCGAAGTCGCACCAGCGTCCGCCCTGCACCCCATCACCGGCGTCGGGCAGGTACACCGATATCCACGCATGGGAGGCGTCGCTGCCCACCAGGCGTGGCTGGCCCGGTGGGGGCTGGGTCAGCAGATAGCCGCTGACGTAGCGCGCCGGCAGGCCATGGGCGCGCAGGCAGGCAATCATGATGTGGGCAAAATCCTGGCACACGCCTTTGCGCTGGGCCAGCGCCTGCAGCGCCGGCGTATTGACCTCGGTGCTGTGGCTCTCATAGGTGAAATCATGGTGGATGCGTTGCATCAGGTCGCGGGCGGCCAGCAGCAAGGGCGCATCACTGACAAGGCTGGGCCGCGCGTAGGCGGAAAATTCGGCATGGCGTGGCACATACGGCGAGGCAAACACAAACTCGGCCGCCGCATCAAACGGGTTCTTGGCACAGTAGCGAAAGTGTTCGCGCACCTGCTCCCAGGGTACCGTGCTCTCCCAAGGCTGGGGCGCTTGTGTGGACACCAGGCTGTGGGCCACCACCTTGAGTTGGGAGTGTGCCACCTGCAACGAGAAAAACTGGCGGGTGTTGCCGTACACATCCAGTGTGGCTGTTTGCTGGGCAGGCTCGGGCGAGATATACAGGTTGTGGCTCAGCAGCCGCTGCGTGCTGGTGTTCAGCGGCTGCAGGTAGGCCATGTGCTGGGCAATATCCACCACCGGCGCATAGTCGTAACAGGTCTCGTGGGTGATGTGCAATTGCATGGCAAACCGTTTTTCTTCAAGCGCCCAGGCTTTGTCCACTGTCACCGGAATGGGTGAAATAGGTGGCGCCGACCTCCTCGGAGACCTGGTAGGCGGCCTCACTGCAACTCTGCAGCAAGTCGGTCAACTTGGCAAACGCAGCATGGCCACCCGGATCGCACAGTGGCTCCAGTTGCCATAGCGCGGGGTTGGGCACGCTGTACGACAGCAGGCCCAACTGGTCGGGCGCGCTGCCCGCCAGCTTGGCCAGGCGGCCGCGCAAGGTGTGGGCCACCCAGGCCAGCGAGCGGGGGTTGTCGCGGTCCAGTACCAGCAGGTCCACCAGCGCCGCGATATCGTGGCTTTGCTGGTACTGCGCGTGGAAGGTGATGGTGCTGTCAAACAGGGCCACCATGGCCTCGAAGCCACCGTGTAGGTGCACCGAGCCGGTGGAGAAACCCATGGCCAGCGCTTTGGACAAAAAGCCCAGGCGCTCGATGTGGCGCCCGATGCTCAGCAGCCGCCAGCCGTCGTCGCGGATCATGCGGTCGGTTTGCAGTCCGGTGATGGCCGCCAGGTGGTCACTGGCGCGTTTCAGGGCGGTCAGTGCGTGCAGCGTGGAATAGTCGGAGCCCGTGGCCGTGTGGGCACAGCTTTGAAAAAACGCGGCTTCCGTGCGCTGCATCAGCGCCCAGTGCTCTTGTGACAGGCGCTCGCGCACTGTGGCGCCTGCCAGGCGCACGGCGCGCAGGTTGTAGCCCACGCTGGTAGCTTGTTCGCTGCTGCCCAGGCTGGCAATCAGCGAGCGCTCAAACACGCGGCGTGTCTGCGGCGCGGGCGTCAGGGTCGGCACACCCGGCAGCACCAGGGTGTTGGCCAGCGCCATTTGGCCCAGCCAGCTCAGCAGCGGTTGGGCGGTCTGGTCTTCGCCAGCCAGGCATTCCAGCGTGAGCTGGGCCAGGCGCACCGCGTTTTCGGACCGCTCGGTATAGCGGCCCAACCAATAGAGATTCTCGGCCGCGCGGCTGGTGACCTGGCGCGTGCGCTGGGCCAGCACCGACGGGGTCAGCGGCGGTTGCAGCAAAGTGGTCTTGTCCACATCGCCGCTGGTCATGACCCAGACGTCGGCACTGCTGCCGCCATGCTGCATCGACGCCACGTCGGTATTGCCACCGGCCACGCGCGCCAGGCCGCCTGGCAGCACGGACCACGACTGCGGCCCTTGCGACACGGCAAACACCCGAAGCATCACCGAACGTGGCACCACACCGGCGTTCGGTCCAGGGCGCTGCCATGTGGGCATTTGCGACAGCGGCATATAGGCCTGTACGGTGTGGTCGTCGGGGTGCAGGGCAATGCGGCCCGCCCACTCATCCAGCTCGCGCGGCGACAGCGTGCGTCCCAGCACGGCGTCAAAGTTGCCATGGATCGTGGAACCAGGGTAGGTTGGCTTGATGGCACACTCAAACAGACGCGGCAGCACCTCGTCCATCGCCGAACGCTCACCACACCACCAGGTGGGCAGGGCCGGCAGCAGCAGCTCTTCGCCCAACAGGTGCTTGGACAAGGCTGGCATGAAACCTAGCAGCGCCGGCGATTCCAAAAAGGCGGACCCCGGCGCATTGGCCACCAGCACATTGCCGGCGCGAATCACCTGCAGCAGGCCGGGCACGCCCAGTGTGGAATCGGCGCGCAATTCCAGGGGGTCGAGGAACTGGTCGTCCAGACGCTTGAGCAGGCCATGCACGGGAACGAGGCCGCGCAGCGTCTTCAGGAACAGCCGCTGGTCGCGCACGATCAGGTCGCTGCCCTCCACCAGCGTCAGCCCCAGGTAGCGCGCCAGGTAGGCATGTTCGAAATAGGTTTCGTTGTAGGGCCCCGGTGTCAGCAGCGCAATGTGCGCCTCCTGACCGGCCGGGCTCATGGCCTTGATGCTGTCGATCAGCGCGCGGTAGGTGCCGGCCATGCGTTGCACCTGCAGGTCTTCAAACGCGCGGGGGAACAGGCGCGACACCGCCAGCCGGTTCTCCATCAAATAGCCCAGGCCCGAAGGTGCCTGTGTGCGCTGCGACACCACCCACCAGTTGCCATCCGGCCCGCGCGCCAAATCAAAAGCGGCGATGTGCAGGTGCGAGCCACCCACCGGCTTGACGCCGTGCATGGACCGCAAATAGCCGGGGTGGCCCTGCACCAGCGCCGGTGGCAGCAGGCCCTGCGCCAACAGGTCTTGCGCACCGTAGACATCGGCCATCACGGCGTCCAGCAGGCGCATGCGCTGCGTGATGCCAGCCTCGATGTGGGCCCAGTTGGAGGGCGTGATGATCAGCGGGAACAGACCCAGCGACCAGGGCCGCTGTGGGCCATTCTTGTCGGCATAGACGTTGTAGGTGACGCCGTTGTCACGGATCTGGCGCGCCAGGGTGTCCGTGCGCAGGTCCATGTCGCCCAGGCCATCTGTCTCGGCAAGGCGGAAGAACTGGTGCCAGACGTCCGCCACGCCATCGTTGTTGGTGTCCGCATCCGCAGTGTCTTGCGGTGGCAGGGCACCGGTGGACATGCGCTCGCGCAGTTCATCGAAGTGGCCGGGTGCGGCGTGCAGCGACGCCAGCGCGTGGTCCAGCGCAGACGCGTGTTCGGTGCCGGATGGGGCGGGGGATTCGGAAGGATGGCGCACGGGTTCCAAGTATGCCGTAAACCGTTTACGCCGCGTGCCTCAGTGCCCAGCGGGTGCACGCCAGGGTGAGCGTGCACCGGTCCCGGGCGGGTTGGGCACGGTAAGTGTGCGCAGTCCGGTCAAAACTCGGCGTCCAGCTCCTCAATCTCGCTGGGCTCGAGCCGGGCTTGGGCGACCCACTCCCGCATGGCCGGCAGGTCCATGATGCGTTGGCCATAGGCGGCACAGGCCGGGCTGATGGCGACGTCGTAAGTCAAAAAGCGTGTGACCACCGGCGCATACATGGCATCGGCCACGCAGGGGCGCTTGCCAAACAGGTAGGGCCCGCCGTAGGTGGTCAGGCAGTCGCTCCAGATCTCCAGCACGCGGTCAATGTCGGACTGCGCTCGCGACCAAACCTTGAAGCCCGGAAAGTGCGCCTTGATATTCATCGGCAGCGACGACCGCAGCGAGGCAAAACCCGAATGCATTTCGCCACAGATGGCACGGCAGTGCGCGCGGGCCTTGGCATCTGCCGGCAGCAGCTGGGCTTTGGGTTTGATTTCGTGGAGGTATTCGGCAATCGCCAGCGTGTCCCAGACCTTGATGCCGTTGTGCTGCAGAGAGGGCACCAGCATGCTGCTGGAGAGCAGCAGCATCTCGGCCTTCATGGCCGGGTCGTCCGCAGAAATGACTACTTCCGTGAAGTGCAGGCCTGCCAGTTTGGCGGTCAACCACCCCCGCAGAGACCAGGCGCCATAGTTTTTGCTGCTGATGGTCAATACCGTCTTTGCCATGGATGTGCTCCTGAGGTCGCATTGGTTTGCCACCGTCCATCGCAAGGGTTGTGCCAACCTGGCCCGTAACTTGCCTGTGTTCCGTCATTCCAGGCGCCGCCTGACCCTACCAGGATCACCATGCTGTACCAGGCCTATCAAAACCAGTCCGATGTGATGTCTCCGTTGCGGTTGCTGGCGCAGGGGGCCAGCGCGGCCCTCTGGTCGAGCCAACCCGAAGCCGGCGTCTTGCGCAAGCTCTCGGCCTCGATGGACGTGTTCTCGCGCCTGCGGCTCACCCATTCCCGTCCGGCCTATGGCATTCACTCCGTGACGATTGGGGAGCAAGCATTTGCCGTGACCGAAGAGGTGGTATTGCGCCTGCCCTTTGGCACGCTGCTGCGCTTTCGCAAAGAGGGTGCCAGTGACTTGCCGTACCAGCCGCCGGTGCTGCTGGTGGCACCGCTGTCCGGGCATTTCGCCACGCTGCTGCGCGAAACCGCCAAGACCCTGCTGCAAGACCACGATGTCTACATCACCGACTGGCACAACGCACGCGATGTGTCGCTGGCGCATGGTGCGTTTGCGCTGGACGACTATATCGACCACATGATCCGGTTCACCCAGACCATAGGGCCTGGTACCCACGTGGTGGCGGTGTGCCAGCCCTGCGTGGCGGCGCTGGCGGCGGCCGCCATCATGGCCGAGGACGATGACCTGGCGCAACCGCGGAGCCTGACCCTGATGGCGGGTCCGGTGGACTGCCGCGTGAACCCGACGGAGGTCAACAAACTGGCGGTCAGCAAACCCATTGCGTGGTTCGAGAAAAACCTGATCAGCCATGTGCCCCTGCCGCACAAGGGCTATATGCGCCGGGTCTACCCTGGCTTTGTCCAGGTCAGTGCGTTCCTGAGCATGAACCTCGATCGCCACAAGCAATCCTTCAGGGACATGTACCAGCACCTGGCGAATGGTGAGGTGGACAAGGCCAATGTGATTCGCCTGTTCTACGACGAATACCTGGCCGTCAATGACTTGCCGGCCGAGTTCTACCTGGAGACCGTGGAGAAGGTGTTCCAGACCTACGACCTGCCGCTGGGCAAGCTGCAGTACCGGGGCCGCACGGTCAACCCGGGCGCGATCCGGCGCACGGCGTTGATGACCGTGGAGGGTGAGCGCGATGACATCTGTGCCGTGGGCCAGACGGTGGCGGCGCAAGACCTGTGCACCGGCATTCGCCCCCACATGAAGACGCACCATGTCCAGACCGGCGTCGGGCATTACGGGGTGTTCAGCGGCAAACGCTGGAACCAGCTGATCTACCCCCGTGTGCGCGACATGATCCACGCCAGTGTGGGCTGACCCACAGACGGGGTGCCGTGCGCGCCCCATACTCGACGGCACCATGATACGAATTGAATTGCAAATTGCCTTGAACTACCAGATCGACCCGCAGGGGGCGGACTTTGTGTTCAACATCCACGCCGCGCAAACCGCGAGCCAGAAAATTGTGTTCGAGAACCTGTCAATCAGCCAGGCCATAACACCGCAGATCCACACCGACCCCATCAGCGGCAACCGCTACATGCGCCTGCGGGCCTTGCCCGGTGAGCTCAACGTGGCCTACGCCGCCACCGTGGACCTGACCCACCATTTTGCAGATCCCGGCCAGATTGCCGAGGTGCCGGTGCGCTGCCTGCCACCCGAGGTGATGGGCTACATCTACCCCAGCCGCTATTGCCAGTCGGACCGGCTGCTCAAACTGGCCAGCAATGAATTCGGGAACCTGCCCCAGGGCTACAGCCGGGTGCAGGCCATCCGGGACTGGGTCCATCGCCATGTGGCCTTCACATCCAACAGTTCGACCAGCAACACCTCAGCGGTTGACACGCTGATCGGGCAGGTCGGCATCTGCCGGGACTTCGCCCACCTGATGGTGGCGCTGTGCCGCGCGGTCAACATACCGGCGCGCTTCACGACGGGCACCGACTATGGCGCGGACCCCATCCTGGGCCCACCGGACTTTCATGCCTATGTGGAAGCCTACGTGGGCGACCGCTGGTATATCTTTGATCCATCGGGCACCGCCATTCCCATGGGACTGGTGCGTTTTGGCACCGGGCGCGACGCAGCCGATGTGGCCTTTGCCACCATCTTCGGCAATGTGCAGGCGCACGCACCGGTGATGCGGGCCTGGGCGGTGGTGGACCCGGCGCTGGGCACGGTGTTGCCGCACCACTGCTTTGATGCGCTGTCAACCGATGCCAACCATGGTCAGCCTTACGCGTCAGCCTTGGCCAATTCTTCGTAAGCGTGTTGCAGCCACATGGCCAGGCGCTGGCGCTCCATCAGGCGCAGGCTGGAGCCGGTAACGGTGGACGCGGTTTTGGCAGCCCAGAAGCTGCTGTTGCTGGCATCGATCTTTTGCATCACGGCGTCCGCCAGGTGTTTGATGGAGATGACCTTGGCACCCATGTCCAGCGCGCGCTCCAGTTGGCCCGAGCGCTCCAGCAGGCCGAAGTCGTCACCGCGCAACTGGTTGCGCACCAGCACATAGTTCAGCTGGTCACCATAGCGGTCCAGCAGCCGCGTTAAAAGATCCACCGAGTCGCGGCCCGCGTCCATGACGTGCCAGTAGTACAGCGTGAAACCGGTGTCGCTGGCCATGTTCAGCACGCCCGAATCGTCGATCCAGCGCACCAGCGGCTCATGGGTCTGCGCCGCCAGATCGACCAGCACCCGCACACCCGGTATCTCCACGGCAGCTTCCACGATGTGGTCCAGCGCCTCGTAGCGGTCAATCAATACGGGCGATGCGTAGTCGGCATAAAAGCGCAGCAAGGCACCGTGCGAGCGGTCGGTATCAAAGCCGACAAAGGGAATGTCCTGGTCGATGAAATACTGGGCCAGCAGGCGGGCCACCATGGACTTGCCCACGCCGCCCTTCTCGCCACCGATCAAATGGATTTTGGATTGCGCTGGGGTTTCGCTGTCTGTGGAGTGGGGGGAAGACATTTTCGGAGATTCCGTTGGTTGGGATTGACGGAGGAGTCAAGCAAGTTGGGTGCCAAAGGCGTATGCCGCCATGGTGGTGGACGCAGACATGAGGGGATTATGCCGTCGGGCCACACAATCGTTCGTACCCCGTACGGCTGACGGGTATGTGTTGGCCATTGCGCAGCACGGCGACATAGCTGTCTTTCGTGGTGCGCTCCAGGCTTTGCAGAAAATCCAGGTTGAGCAGATACGAGCGGTGCACGCGCACAAACTGCGCCGGGTCCAGTTGCGTGGCCAGCTCCGCCAAGGACTGTGTCTTCAGATAGTCGCGTCCGGCGCTGTGGATGCTGATGTAGTCGTCTTGCGCCTGCACGTACTCGACCTTCTCCACGGCGATCACATGCACCCGGTTGCGGTCTCGAATCAGAATGCGGGTCGGACGCTGGCTGGCATCCGCCAGCAAATTCTGCAGCTCAGGCTGTACCTGTGCCACTGCCTGGCGCGCGCGGACCAGGGCGTCGTCAAAGCGCTGTTGTGAAAATGGCTTCAGCAGGTAGTCCACCGCGTGCAGATCAAACGCCTTCAGGGCGTGCTGGTCATCGGCCGTGGTGAAAATGACACCCGTTCTGCGGCCCGTGAGCTCCAGCACTTCCAGGCCGTTGAGCTTGGGCATTTGAATGTCCAGAAAGATCAGGTCCGGGGCCAGCGCGGTGATGTCATGCACTGCCTGCAAGCCGTGTTCAGACTCGCCGACGATGTTCAGGTCGGGGTGCTTTGCCAGGTACTCCCGAATCAAGCCCCGCGCCAAGGGCTCGTCGTCAACAATCAAAATGCGCAAGGGCGTCATGGCGCAACCACCGTTGTGGGCAAGACCATTTCCAGCGAGAAGCTGTTCGGGTGGCGCGTCCAGCCAATTCGTGCGCGCTCCCCATACAGTGTGGCCAGACGATTGCGGATGTTGACCAGGCCCGTTCCCGTGCCTGTGCCGGGTGGCGCATCGGGGTCCACCGGGTTTTCTATCGTCACATACAGCCACGGCCCCTGCACAAAGGCGTGCACTGCCACACAGCCACCTTCCGCCACGTGCTGCACGCCATGCTTGATGGCGTTCTCGATGCAGGGCTGCAACAGCATGGGCGGGATCAGCATGGCCCGGGCCGCTTCGGACACGCGCATATCAGTCCGCAGCTTGTCACCAAAGCGGATTCTCTCAACTGCCAAGAAATGTTCGCACAACGCGACTTCGTCCTCCAGTGGGATGCGCTCTTTCCCGGCCAGTGCCAGTGTCTGTCGAAAGAAGGCAGCCAGCTCCAGCGTCATGGCGCGCGCGGCAGCGGCATTCTGGGAAGTGAGCGCGCTGATGGAATTCAGGCTGTTGAACAGGAAGTGCGGGTTGATCTGCGTGCGCAACATCTGCAGCTGCGCATCACGGGCCTGCAGCAGCGACTGTGCTTCGCGCCCTTGGGCTGTACGCACCTGGTCGGTTGCAAACCAGATATCGTGAATCAGCAAAGAGATCAGATACAGCCCGCCAGCGAGCAGAAAAAGCATGATCCCCGCGCCGCTGGGCATGGCCACCAGCGAACCGCCTGCAGACGGCTCCAGGGCCATGGGCTCTGTGTCGGCCAGGGCGAACAGGCTCGCTCCCAACGCATTCCAGCCCAGGCACAGCAGTGCCCACAGTAAACCCGACAACGCCGAGGCGGCACCAAATACCAGCATGGTCTGGAATCCGCTGCGCTGCGCCAGCACCACCGAGCGGCACACGTAATAGGCCGAAGCGACAACAAAGCCCAGGCACACGGCCATCGGGAGCACCAGCACGAGCGCCGGCAACCACGCTGCCCACGCGGCGTTGACGAGTGCACCCGAAAGCACCAGACCAGCGAGCAACCACAGGCCCAGGTAAGCCAGGATCCGGCGCGCGCTGGAGGTGACCGGGGTCATGGCTGCTGACGCAACATCAATTTCTGACCTCCACGCCGCCCATCATCACAAAGCCTTCGATGACCAAGCGTTTGGTGGCTTGTGCAGGCGGTACGGTCTTGTCTTCCACTCCACCCAGAAACGCCGTGGCGCGGCACTCCACGCGCCAGTCTGGCGGTACCTTGACCTCGATCCCGCCCATGACCGCCAGGACGCGCAGCGTGGCTTCCGACTGCATGGACGCCTGGCGAAAGTCGATCTCAATACCCCCCATCACAGCTGTCACTTCGCCCTGGCGAAAGTCCTGTGAAACCACGCTGAGGTTGTTGCCGCTCATCACTGCCGTTGCACTGAGTTCGGCACCTTCCACGCCGGACGCATGGGCGTTCTGTTGCAGGTTTTCCATGCGCCGACGCAACGGCTCCTTGGCGATCATGGCCACGCCTGCCCCAATCACCAGCAATGGCCACCAGTCACGCATTCGAAAGGAAATCAGCTCCAGATTGTTCAGAGTCAGCAGCACGCCCAGAGACAGGAAGGCGGCACCGACAACATAGCCTGAGGCGCGGCGCGTCTGGCTGAGCTTCACGGCGCCGATGAGCATGAACACCACGGGCCAGAATTGAAGCACCTGGCGGGTGTTGATCTGCAACAGGTTGTCGGCCAGGGCGAACACGCCAATCAGAACCACAAAGGCACCGAGCACCATGCGGGTTGTGTCGCGGCGGGGGCTCATTGCGCCACCTCTTTGGATGCAGTGTTGTTGTCTGTGCCAAACCAGCCACGCAACAGCATCTGCAAACCAAACACGATGAGCACAATCGGCCAGCTATTGGAAAAAGTCAAATCCCACAGGTTCTCCAGGCAGGCAAATATCCAAACCCCCAGCGCGACGTCCCCCAGGCCCTTCAGGACATGCCGCACGGACTGCGCGCTGACCACCGAAATGATGCCGCCCAGCGCTATCAGCAGCGGCAAGAAGTGCCACCAGCGCGTCTGCGAGCCCAGGTACTGCGTGAGGTCCAGCACAGCCAGGCGGTCCAGGAGAAACACAGTTCCCAGCGCCACGAGCGATGCGCCCCACAGCAGACGCCTGCGCGGGTTGTCGTGGTGACGGGCCGAGTGCTCGCGCGGATGGGGGTGTTGGAAACGCATGGTCGAGTCCTGATGGAGTTGAGATGTTGCCACGATACCGGGCCGCCCCCGCTTTGTCGCGCCCTTTTCGGTGAATGACGGACGGGAGTCGGTGAATGGCGATCGATCGCCGCGCGACCCCGCACGCGGGGTGGCTACGGCGCCTTCAGCCCGATGACATCACTGAATTTGACGAAGGCCTCTTGCGGGCCGTTCATGTAGAGCCGCAGACCCTTTTTGGGATAGTCACAGACATCCTGTACCAGCATATGGCGCGCGGCCAGGAAAGTCAGCGGCGCGTCGCCAGTGTTCCTCAGCACATGGGCCAGGCCGTTGGCGGGAAAGCCCAGAAAGTCTCCTGCGCCCACGGCGTGGGAGACACCATCGATTTCCACCTCGCCTTTGCCGTCCAGGATGTAGTAGCACTCTTCCTCGTACAGATGTCGGTGGTATTCGCTGGCTTCGCGGCCCGGCATCACCGTCATCAATTCAAACCCCAGATTCACGAGGCCAGTCGCCGCACCCAGAAACTTGGCGGACCGGACGGCGTTGTCGTTCAGGTCATGGGTTTTCCACTTCCCCTCCATGGCTTCAATCGCTTCAGCCTTCAACAACTCGCGCGGTGTGGTCATGGTGTGTCTCCCAGTGGTGCTACTTTCAAAGGCCGTCTTATACCGGATGGCCAGAAACGTGGCTGGAGAAGAACGTGATCCTGTGCCCGGCGGTCCGCATGAAACGCGCGGAATCCTCCATGCGGTCTGTCTTGTATCGCGTCGTGCAAATGCCATACTCGAACCTTATATCGGGAGCAGCCGCCCCTATTGCCAGCCAGTGTTGTTTTCTTTGAGAGGTGTTTGCCGTGAAGTCTTTGTCGCGTCCAATTTTGCCTTCCATCAGCCGGTTAAGTCTGTGCCTGACCGTGGCCGTTGCTGCCTTTTTTACAACCGCTTGCGACAGCCAGCGCATTGCCGAACTGGAAGAAGGCGTAGCCAGTGAGGGCGACGTCAAGATGAAATTTGGCGAGCCCGAGAAGGTCTGGGACGGCGAAAACGGTGCCCGCATTTTTGAGTACAACCGCCAACCCGCTGGCGCCAAGAACTACATGATCACCATTGGGCCGGATGGAAAAATGAGTTCGCTGCGCCAGGTGTTGGCACCCCATGTTTTCGCCAAGATAGTACCCGGCATGCCCATGGAAACGGTACGCAAGATGCTGGGCAAGCCCATGAAGATCACGCCGTTTGAATTGAAGAAGGTCTGGCACTACGACTGGCGCTACATGGACGGCCCCAACACCTCGGACGCAAAGATCTTTACCGTGGTTTTTAACAACGACCTGCGGGTGTTGTCTACAGAATCGGTGGCTGATCCGGCACTTTCACCCAATTGATCCCTATATGCCCAAGCTCAACTGGAAAACAAAATCTGTGGCAGTCACTGTCGTTGTGCTGCTCGTCGTGGCGGGCAACCCTGAATTGCGGGCCTTCTTGCTCATTCTCGATTTTCTGGGCGCAGATTTAGTGCTTCTGCTATTGGGCGGTTACCTTCACCACTATTGGCCCATGGTCGTTTGCCACCTGAAGCCGTGGGTTGCGCGGATCAATTCAAGCGCAAGTTGGGTCTGCAAATCGTTGCGCTGGATTGCATACGGACTCCATCCGCGTGATGTACTTTGGGTGCAATTGGACCATATTGGTATCGCGGGTGGCACTGTTGGCCGCGTTGCCATTGGATACATGCGAGCATAGGTTGCGGTGTGTTGCCTGGCACTTGTCTGGAGTCTTCTAGCTTTGCCGGATGTCTTTCCCCCCCAAAAAAAAATAAAGCGTTTGCGTCGTTTGCATTGAGCGACATTCCCGCTATCGCGCGACGATCTGTGCACGCTTGGTAGGACGGACTTTACGAGGCCAAAGGCAGTTGCTTTAATTTCTGGAAAAGACGCATTGCAGACCTTGGCTGCGCTTCGAAGCAGACACCCAACGCTTGAACTAGACGCCAACGCATGAGTGCTCAACGCTTCTCATCCATGGGATTCTCTGGGGAGGTCTGCTGCCCGAGCTGTTGAGCTATCCCGATGAGAATTCCTTCGGGACCTCGGATGTAGCAGAGCCGGTAGATGTTTTTGTAATTGACTACTTCATCGACCACTTTCGCACCGAGCGTGCGGAGCCGCGCGAGAGTGTCGTCGATGTCCTCTACTGCAAACATGACGCGCAAGTACCCCAATGAGTTCACGGGAGCGGTGCGGTGATCGGACGCGATGTCTGGGGCGTCGAAGCGCGATAGCTCAAGGCGGCTATGGCCGTCGGGGGTTCGCATCATGGCGATCTCGACGCGCTGGCCGTGCACTCCGGTGACGCGGCCGGCCCATTCGCCTTCGATGGGCATGCGGCCTTCGAGGGTAAGACCGAGTTCGGTGAAGAACTTTACAGCGGCATCAAGGTCTTCCACCACAATGCCGACGTTGTCCATACGCTTAACTGTCATGATGATTCCTTAGCGCCAACGAATTTTGGGTTGCATCAGTCAAGACTATTGCCACCAGACCACCCACCCTGAGGACCGCTTCCGCCCCATAGCGTCCCAAAACATACCTCGCTCCATCCTCTCCAGCCATCACGCCACCCGCAGGGTTCGGGCCATTGGTCCCCGCCGATTTGTGGGCATTTGACACCATGAGGCGGGGGCCAATGGCCCAGACCCTGCAGCGCTTACAAAAAAAAAGGGCTCTGAATCGGATGGTGGTTCAGGAGCCCAATCACTACAAAAGTGATAGCTACTCAATGAGATTTCACGAGGGCTAGAGGCTGATTTCGCTTAAGGTCTTCGGCTAGAACGGGCAAATGGGGTCAGAGCACACGTTCGCTGCGCGAACGGTGATCCGACCCCATTGACCCTCACGTATTGCGCCGCAAATCCCGCGTAAACGGAAACTCCTTGCTGGCCGCCACATTGATGGTGGCCGGTGGCACATGCATCACACCCGGCGTGTGTCCAGCCGCGGTGAAGCGGGTCAGGCGGCGGCTTTCGGCCTCGAAGGAGTTGACGGGGAAGCTCTCGTAGCTCAGGCCGCCGGGGTGGGCGACGTGGTACTGGCAGCCGCCCAGCGAGCGCTTCATCCAGGTGTCGACGATGTCAAAGGTCAGCGGTGCGTGCACGCCAATGGTGGGGTGCAGGCTGCTGGGTGGGTTCCAGGCCTTGAAGCGCACGCCGGCCACATATTCGCCGACCGTGCCGGTGCTCTGCATGGGCAAGGCTTTGCCGTTGCAGGTGATGACGTAGCGGCTCTCGTTCAGGCCCTTCACGTGCACTTCCATGCGCTCCAGCGACGAGTCCACGTAGCGGGCGGTGCCGCCTGGCGCGCCTTCTTCGCCCATCACATGCCAGGGCTCCAGCGCGCAGCGCAAGGTCAGGTCAATGCCGGCGGATTGCACGGCGCCCACCAGCGGGAAGCGGAACTCCACGTGTGGTGCAAACCAGCTCGGGTCAAAGGGATAACCGGCCAGCCGCATGTCTTCCACCACACCGTCGAAATCCATCTTGATGAAGGTCGGCAGCATGAAGCGGTCGTGCAGCTCGGTGCCCCAGCGGGTGACGGGCGCCTTGTACGGAGCCTTCCAGAAGCGGGCGACCAAGGCGCGCAGCAACAGCTGCTGCACGATGCTCATGCGCGGGTGCGGTGGCATCTCAAACGCGCGCAACTCCAGCAGGCCCAGGCGGCCGGTCGCCGAGTCGGGCGAGTACATCTTGTCGATGGAAAATTCGCTGCGGTGGGTATTGCCGGTGGCGTCGATCAGGATGTTGCGCAGCGTGCGGTCCACGATCCACGGCGGCATGGACTGACCATACAGCTCGCGGTTGGCGTAGATCTGTTCGATGGCAATTTCCAGCTCGTACAACTGGTCGTTGCGCGCCTCGTCCACGCGCGGGGCCTGGCTGGTGGGGCCAACAAACATGCCGCTGAACAAATAGCTCAGGCTGGGGTGGTTGTGCCAGTACAGCAGCAGGCTGGCCAGCAGCTCGGGCTTGCGCAGGAACGGACTGTCCGACGGCGTGGCTCCCCCCATCACGAAGTGGTTGCCGCCCCCGGTGCCGGTGTGGCGTCCGTCGGTCATGAACTTCTCGGCCGACAGGCGCGACTCAAACGCGGCGTTGTACAAAAACTCGGTGTTGGCGACCAGCTCCTTCCAGTTGTTCACCGGGTGGATGTTGACCTCGATAACGCCGGGGTCGGGCGTGACCTGCAAGAGCTTGAGGCGGGGGTCGCGGGGGGGCGGATAGCCCTCCAGCACCAGCTTCATGCTGAGTTCTTTGGCGGTGGCCTCGATGGCGGCCAGCAAGTCCAGATAGTCCTCCAGCTTTTCCAGCGGCGGCATGAAGATGTACAGCACGCCGGATTTGCTGCCGACGGCTTCGGCCTTGGGGCCACTGGCGCGGCGCGGGTCGCGCACCTCCACGCACAGTGCGGTGCGCGTCACCCAGTGGGCGGACTCGCCACGCGCGGGTACGCGGGCAAAGTCTTGCGGTTCGGCTTGCGACGCACGGCGGGCGGCCATGTCGGCCAGCGTGGTGCTGGTGCCGGTGTAGGCGGGCACTGCGGTTGCCGCCGTGTCGGTTTTCCCGTTCAAGGCATTCTGGAATTTGCGCGCGGCTTCCTGTGGGCTGACCGGGCTGCTCAGGTAGGGCACGTCGGCGCGCGCCGTGGGGATGCCACTGCCTGCCGTGGTTGCGGCCGCAGTCGGCCCGCTGGCGTAACGCGCAGCCAGCGCACCGTGCGCAGGCAATGCGCCGCGTTCGGCGCTGGGGTCAGTCTCCACCAGGTAGGGGAAATCGGCCTTGCTGACCCAGGGCAGTGAGTCCAGCGGCAGGCGCAGGCCCATGGGCGAATCGCCGGGCATAAGGTACATGCGCTCGTCGCGCAGGAACCAGGGTCCGGTGGTCCACTTCGGTCCCGTCAGGTTAGGGCCTTCACCGGCCTTGACCGGCAGCACATAGCCGACGGCGGTATCGAGCTTTTGCTCGAACACCCGGCGCAGGCGGGCGCGCTCCATCTCGTCGTCCAGTTTGGAATTGAACGGGTCCACGTTGACCGGCAAACGGCGTTCGCGCCACAGGTAGTACCACGAGTCTTCATACGCGGGCAGGATGTACTGGTCCGTCAGGCCCAGGCGCTTGCTCAGTGCCTTGGTGAAGCGCTGTGCGTCTTCGCTGGTGTAGTGGGTGGGGTCGCGCTCGTCGGTGAACAGCGTGGGGTCGGCCCACACCGGCTGCTTGTCGGCGCGCCAGTAGATGTTGAGCGCCCAGCGCGGTAGCTGCTCGCCGGGGTACCACTTGCCCTGGCCAAAGTGCAGGAAGCCGCCCTGGCCATATTCGGCGCGCAGCTTGTGCACCAGGGCGGTGGCAAAACCGCGCTTGGTGGGGCCCAGGGCATCGGTGTTCCATTCGGCGGCGTCGCGGTCACTCACCGCAACAAAGGTGGGCTCGCCGCCCATGGTCAGGCGCACGTCGCCGGCCATCAATTCCTTGTCGACGTCGGCGCCCAGGGCCATGACGGCAGCCCACTGTTCGTCGGTATAGGGCAGGGTGACGCGGGGCGATTCGTAAATGCGGGTCACCTGCATGTGGTGGCTGAACTCCACCTCGCTCTCGTCCACGCCGCCTTCAATGGGCGCCGCGCCGGATGGCTGGGGCGTGCAGGCCAGTGGGATGTGGC
The DNA here is from genome assembly GCA_030645355.1 of Rhodoferax sp. Classification (GTDB taxonomy): domain Bacteria; phylum Pseudomonadota; class Gammaproteobacteria; order Burkholderiales; family Burkholderiaceae_C; genus Allorhodoferax. The sequence goes on from JAUSNJ010000052.1 coordinate 19,364, forward strand.
CTTCACCGGCCAGCAGGCCCGAGGTGGCGTCCAGGCCGATCCAGCCGGCGCCGGGCAGATAGACCTCGCACCAGGCGTGCAGGTCGGTGAAATCGACCTCCGTGCCGCTGGGGCCGTCCAGCGCCTTCACGTCGGACTTCAACTGGATCAGGTAGCCCGACACAAAGCGCGCCGCCAGGCCGCAGTGGCGCAGCAGCTGCACCATCAGCCAGGCCGAATCGCGGCACGAACCCGATCCGAGCTGCAGCGTTTCATCCGGCGTCTGCACACCGGGCTCCATGCGGATGGTGTACTTGACGCTGTTGTGCACCATGGTGTTGAGGTCGACCAGAAAAATCACCGTGCGGCGTTTGGTGTAGTCGATCTTGGCCAGGTAGTCGTTCATCAGCGCGGTGCGCTCATCCGCCATCAGATAGGGCAGCAGCTCTTCCTGCAACTGGGGGGCGTACTTGAACGGAAATTCCTCGGCCTCGGGCTCCAGGAAGAAGTCAAACGGGTTGTAGACCGCCATCTCGACGACCAGATCCACCGTGACCTTGAACTCGCGCGTCTTGTTGGGGAACACCAGGCGCGCCTGGTAGTTGGCAAACGGGTCCTGCTGCCAGTTCATGAAGTGGCCCTCGGCCGGCTCCACCTTCAGCGAATACGAATTGATCTTGCTGCGGCAATGCGGCGCGGGGCGCAGGCGCACCACCTGGGGGCCTAGCGCCACGAGGCGGTCATAGGTGTAGTGGGTAACGTGGTTGAGTGCTGCGTGGATGGACATAGGTGTCTCGGTGGTTCTCGGAAATCGGGCCAAGGCCGAATGAAGCGCCTGGCTGACATGGTAGCAAGCAATTCCCGAGCCACCCTGCATGCGGGGACGTTTGGGGCAATTTCACGGGTTAGCATGGACAGGTGCAGTCCCAGATCTACCCATCCCATCGCCTGGCCCAGGTGCTGTTCGCGGCGCTGCTGGGCTTTGTGCTGGGCACGGCGTTGCAGTTGCAGCAGGCGGCGCTGTTTCCATGGCAGGCCTATGCATCAATTGTGCTTCTAGCCCCCGTGGCATATGCTTTTGCAGCTACTAAAAACATAGCGTACGGTTGGCGCATGGGTCTGGCGGTGGTGGCGCTGGGGCTGTTGGGCTTTGGGGCCACCGGCTGGCGTGCCACCGTGTATCTGGGTGACACGCTGACCCCCTCGCTGGAAGGGCGCGATGTGCGGGTTACGGGCGTGGTGGCCAATCTGCCGCAGCGCAATGAGTCCGGGTTGCGGTTTCGGCTGGAAGTAGAGGCCGCCGTGCTGGATGGGCAAGCGGTGCATGTGCCGCCGCTGATGGACATAGGTTGGTACGGTGGCGCGTTTTCGGCCGGACCCGCAGTGGTGGGTGACGCGGCCCCCGTGGCGGCACTGAACCGCCTGCCGGCCGATGTGCAGGCCGGTGAACGCTGGGACATGACGGTGCGACTCAAGGCACCCCATGGCGGCCGCAATCCGCATGGCTTTGACTACGAACTGTGGCTGTGGGAGCAGGGCGTGCAGGCGACCGGCTATGTGCGCGCCACGGCGCGCGACCCGGTGCCGGTGCTGCTGGGTCAAACCTGGCGCCACCCTGTAGTGCTGGCGCGCCAGACGGTGCGAGCCCACATCTACCAGCAGGTTCAGGAACGTCCATTCGCCGGCATGATCGCCGCCCTGGTGGTGGGGGACCAGGCGGCCATCGACCGCGTGGACTGGGATGTGTTCCGAGCAACGGGTGTAGCCCACCTGGTCTCCATCTCAGGCTTGCACATCACGATGTTCGGCTGGGGCGCGGCATTGCTGGTGGGCTGGCTGTGGCGCCGCTCGGGGCGCCTGTGTATCGCGCTGCCGGCTCCGAGTGCGGGGCTGATCGGTGGCGTGCTGCTGGCCTCGGCCTATGCGCTGTTCAGCGGCTGGGGCGTGCCCGCGCAGCGCACCTGCCTGATGCTGGCCACCGTGGCGCTGCTGCGTCTGTCAGGTGCGCGCTGGCCCTGGCCCCATGTGTGGATGCTGGCCTGCGCCGTGGTGGTGGCGGTTGACCCCTGGGCCCTGCTGCAAGCGGGGTTCTGGCTGAGCTTTGTCGCGGTGGGGGTTCTCTTTGCTACAGATTCAGGAGCGCATCAATCAGATTCCACGAGGGCTAGAGGCCTGAAAGGCTCGGTACTCTCTGGTCTGCGCGAACAGTGGGTGATCACCGTGGCGCTGACGCCGCTGACTTTGTTGCTGTTTGGTCAGGTGTCGTTGGTGGGGCTGGCGGCGAATGCGCTGGCCATTCCCTGGATCACGTTGGTGGTCACGCCGCTGGCCATGCTCGGGGTGCTGGTGCCTGCTGTGTGGGACGTGGCGGCCGCTGCCATCAGCTGGCTGTATGCCTACCTGCAGTGGCTGGCCGGTTGGCCCTGGGCCGTCATCACGGTGGCGGTGCCGCCGCTGTGGGCTGGCGCAGCGGGTGTGCTGGGTGGCGCGGTGCTCGTCATGCCCTGGCAGTGGTCGGTGCGGCTGTTGGGCGTGCTCCTGCTGTTGCCGGTCTTGCTGTGGCGTGCACCATTGCCCGCGGCGGGGCAGTTCGAGCTGCTGGCGGCCGATATCGGCCAGGGCAATGCGGTGCTGGTGCGTACCGCCAACCATGCGCTGCTGTATGACGCTGGGCCGCGCTTCAGCCTGGAAAGTGATGCCGGCCACCGGGTGCTGGTGCCGCTGCTGCAGGCCCTGCACACGCGGCTGGACACGCTGATCCTCAGCCACCGAGACATGGACCACGTGGGCGGGGCCCCGGCCGTGCTGACCATGCAGCCGCAGGCCGAGTTGCTCAGTTCGATGGAAGCCGGCAACCCGCTGCAGGCCCTGCGTCCCGCCCAACGCTGCGTGGCCGGGCAGCACTGGGATTGGGATGGCGTGCAGTTTGACATCCTCCACCCGCAAGCGGCGGACTACGACGCCCCCGCCGCCAAGCCCAATGCCATGTCCTGCGTGCTGCGCATCTCCAATGGTGCGCAGACCGCCTTGCTGGTGGGTGATATCGAACAGCCGCAGGAAGCACGGTTGGTGGCGGGCGTGGGGGCCAGCATGCTCAAGGCGGATGTGTTGCTGGTACCGCACCACGGCAGCAAGACCTCCAGCAGCGCAGAATTCCTGGATGCTGTGGCGCCGCGCGTGGCCATCGTGCAATCGGGCTACCGCAACCGCTTTGGCCACCCGGCGCCGGGGGTCTCGGCACGCCTGGCGGCGCGGCAGATCCAGGTGGTGGATTCACCCCATTGTGGGGCGTATACGTGGAAATCCTGGCAGCCGCAACAACCCCAGAATGGTGCATGCACGCGTTTGCAGGGGCTACGCTATTGGCACCATCATGTGCCATAGCCAGAGCGTAGTCCCCGCCGCTGTGCATGGGCGTGGTGGCACTAACCTTGCTATGCTGTAACCAGAGAGGTCTTTCATGCAGAAATTTGACGAGATGTACACCAGCTTGCCCTATGCGTTCTTCAGCAAGGGCGAACAAGTGCGGGACCACTACAAAATCTACGACGCCTGGCTGGCCCGCCAACCCGGCGACATGATGGCCAAGCGGCGTGAAGAGGCGGAGATGATCTTTCGCCGCGTCGGTATCACCTTTGCCGTCTACGGCGAGAAGGACGAGGATGGTTCCGGCACCGAGCGGCTGATTCCGTTTGACCTGATTCCCCGCATCATTCCCGCGCATGAATGGTCCAGCATGGAAAAAGGGCTGGTTCAGCGCGTCACCGCGCTGAACCGCTTCATCCATGACGTCTACCACGACCAGGAGATCATCAAGGCCGGCATCGTGCCGCGCGAGCAGATTGAAAACAACGCCCAGTTCCGTCCCGAGATGATGGGCGTGGACGTGCCGCACAACATCTATTCGCAGATTTCGGGCATCGACATCGTGCGCGCGCCCGACGCCCAGGGCAACGGCGAGTACTACGTGCTCGAAGACAACCTGCGCGTGCCCAGCGGCGTGAGCTACATGCTGGAGGACCGCAAGATGATGATGCGGCTCTTCCCCGAGCTGTTCAATGCCCACCGCGTGGCCCCCATCGCCCACTACCCCGACCTGTTGCTGGAGACCCTGCGCGCCAGCAGCCCGGCCACTACGGCCGAGCCCACGGTGGTGGTGCTGACGCCGGGCATGTACAACAGTGCCTACTTCGAGCACGCCTTCCTGGCCCAACAGATGGGCGTGGAGCTGGTGGAGGGGCAGGACCTGTTCGTCAAGGACAACTTTGTGTACATGCGCACCACGCGCGGCCCGCGCCGGGTCGATGTGATCTACCGCCGCGTGGACGATGATTTTCTGGACCCCACGGCTTTCAGGCCGACCTCCACGCTGGGCTGCGCCGGATTGCTCAACGCCTACCGCGCCGGCCATGTGACCATCTGCAATGGCGTGGGCACCGGTGTGGCGGACGACAAGTCCATCTACCCCTATGTGCCCCAGATGATCGAGTTCTACCTGGGCGAGAAACCCATCCTGAACAATGTGCCCACCTACATGTGCCGCAACAAGGATGACCTGGCCTACACGCTGGCCAACCTCAAAGACCTGGTCGTCAAGGAGGTTCACGGCGCCGGTGGCTACGGCATGCTGGTCGGGCCGGCCGCGACCAAGGCCGAGATCGAGGATTTCCGCAAGGCCATCCTGGCCAACCCCAGTGGCTACATCGCCCAGCCCACGCTCAGCCTGTCGAGCTGCCCCACGTTTGTGGAGAGTGGCATCGCGCCGCGTCACATCGACCTGCGCCCTTATGTGCTCAGTGGCAAGACCGTGCAGATGGTTCCTGGCGGCCTGACCCGTGTGGCGCTGAAGGCAGGCTCACTGGTCGTGAATTCGTCACAGGGTGGCGGTACAAAAGACACCTGGATTTTGGAAGACGACGCCAGCGCAGCAGCCACCGCGGCCACGGTTGCCCAAACGGAAGCAGCAAACAGCACCGCCACGCAATCCCAATCCTGAAGAAGCCAAGGAGAACCACCATGCTGTCACGCACCGCCGACCATCTGTTCTGGATGTCCCGCTACACCGAGCGGGCCGAAAACACCGCCCGCATGCTGGATGTGAATTACCAGACCTCGCTGCTGCCGCAGTCCGACGCCGTGGCCCTGGTTGGCTGGCAGGGGCTGCTGTCCATCAGCGAGTTGCTGTCCACCTACACCGAGAAATATGGCGCCATTCAGGCCCGCGAGGTCATGGACTTCATGGTCAAGGACGAGAGCAATCCGTCCTCCATCCTGTCCTGCCTGGGTGCCGCCCGCGAGAACGCCCGTGCGGTGCGCGGTGCGCTGACTACCGAGGTCTGGGAGACGCAGAACACCACCTGGCTGGAGGTCAAGCGCATGCTCAAGGCCGGCGAGTTCGAGCGCGATCCGTCACAGTTTTTTGAGTGGGTCAAGTTCCGCTCGCACCTGTCGCGTGGCGTCACCGTGGGCACCATGCTGATTGATGAGGCCCTGCACTTCATGCGCCTGGGCACCTTCCTGGAGCGGGCCGATAACACGGCGCGCCTGGTGGATGTGAAGTTCCACGCACTGCAGAGCGATTTTTACGGCACCGCCAACGAGAAGGACCAGGAGTACGACTTCTACCATTGGAGCGCAATTCTGCGCAGCGTCTCGGGCTTCGAGGTGTACCGCAAGGTCTACCGTGACGTTATCAAACCCGAGCGCGTCGGCGAACTGCTGATTTTGCGACCCGACATGCCGCGCTCCATGCACGCCAGCCTGAACGGCGTGGTCAGCAACCTGCAACTGGTCGCCAGCGACCCGGCCAGCGAGACCCTGCGCCGCGCCGGCAAGCTGCGCGCCGAGCTGCAATACGGCCGCATCGACGAGATTCTGGCCACCGGTCTGCACGCCTACCTGACGCAGTTCCTGGATCGGGTCAATGACCTGGGTGCGCATATCAGCCGCGAGTTCTTGGTACCCGTCAGTGCCTGAGTGACAGGGCGTTGCGCCCTGTCAAATTCGTCACACATAACCCGGCAATAATGGGCGCTGGTAATTACCTTGACCGGAATTGGTATGCAGTCCCCAGTAGTCCAGAGCACCGCCACCCTTTCACCCACCGACCGAGAACTTGACCGGGCCCTGGCATCCGGGCCGCTGCGCGACATCGTCATCCCACCGTGTCCCGAGCTCTTGATCGCGCTGCGCGCCGAGATGGACAAGGCAGACCCCGAGCCGCAGGTGGTGGCAGGCATTGCCGGCCGCGATGTGGCCATGTCCGCGTCCCTGATCCGCACGGCCAACAGCCCCTACTACGCGCGCTCCCGCCCGGTCACGTCGGTCACCGAAGCCCTGGGCCTGCTGGGCCTGCGCATGACCGAGAAACTGCTGACCGCATTCCTGACGCGCAATTCCATCCGGGTCAGTTCACCGCTGCTGGAGCATTTTTGGGATACCTCCACCCGCCGCGCCCTGGCCATGGCCCACATCGCCCGCCAGCTGTACGGTGTGGACGCCGAACTGGCCTACACCTGCGGCCTGTTTTGCCACGTCGGCATCCCCATCCTGATGCAGGGTGTGCGCGGCTACGCCGGCACCCTGACCGAGGCGCTGGCCCGCCAGGACCGCAGCTTTACCGAAACCGAAAACGCCGCCCACAAGACCGACCACGCGGTCGTGGGGGCACTGGTGGCGCGCACCTGGCGCCTGCCCACACCCATCTACCAGGCCGTGCGCCTGCACCACGATTTCACGATCCTGCGGGATACGAACGTGGCGACCGAAGTGCGCACGCTGGTGGCCATGGGTCTAGTGGCGGAACATCTGGTCACGCTGCACGAGGGCGCCACCGAACAGCGGGAGTGGAGCCTGTACGCACCAGCGTGTCTGGCCTGCCTGGCGGTGAGTGAGGAAGAGGTCGACACCTGGCTGGACGCACTGCACCCGATATTTGAAGGCGTCGCGCTGGCGTGACGGCGGCTACACGGTCAGCCCGGAAGCGATGACAGGACTTTTCCCTCTGTGGGCGCGCCACTATCCGCGACAGCACCTCGGTGCTGACCTGCTGGCCGGCCTGGTCGTCACGGTGTTGGTGCTGCCGCAAAGCCTGGCGTACGCGATGCTGGCGGGCCTGCCGCCGCAGGCCGGGCTGTATGTGAGCATCCTGCCCGTGCTGGCGTATGCGCTGGTGGGCAGCAGCATGACGCAGGCCGTAGGGCCTGTGGCCATCACGGCGATCATGACTTTTTCGGTGCTGAGCCCGCTGGCCGCGCCGGGCAGCCCGCACTACATCGCGATGGCCGCCGTGCTGGCACTGCTGTCCGGGCTGCTGGTGCTGGGGTTTGGGTTGCTGCGGTTGGGTTTCTTGTCCAACCTGCTGAGCCGCCCCGTGGTGAGCGGGTTCATCTCCGGTTCGGCCCTGCTGATTCTGGTCAGCCAGGCCACGCTGCTGCTGGGCGTGCAGGTCCATGTGGCCGGTACCTGGGGGCAACTGCGCGCGACGCTGGAGCAACTGCCGCACGCCAACCTGACCACGCTGCTGCTGGGAGGCGTGGGGATGGGCGTGCTCTGGTTGTCGCGCAGCGTGTTGGCCCGCATGCTGGTGCACTGGGGCGTCGTGCACAGCCGGGCCGAAATGGCCGCGCGTCTGGCGCCCTTGCTGGTGGTGGTCGTCTCAACCCTGGTGGTGGTGGCGCTGGACCTGGACTTGCATTACGGGGTTGCAGTCGTCGGGCCTGTGAAAAGCGGACTGCCTGACCTGGCGCTGAGCCTGCCGGGCTTTTCTGAACTGGGCTTGCTGGCAATTCCCGCGTTGGTGCTGGCCTTCATCGGCACCGTGCAAAACATCACCATGGCACAGGCCCTGGCCATGAAGCGGCGTGAGCGGGTGGATGCCAATCAGGAACTGGTGGGCCTGGGGCTGTCAAACATCGCAGCTGCATTTTTTGGTGGCATGCCGGTCGGTGGCGGCCTGTCGCGCTCGGCGGTCAACGTGGCCTCGGGCGCCCAGACGCCGCTGGCCAGCGTTGTGTCGGCGGTGGGCATGCTGTGCATCGTGTTGCTCGGCACGGCGTGGTTTGCCCGCATTCCGCTGGCCATACTGGCGGCCAGCATTGTGGTTGCTGCCATCGGCATGATCGACGTGGCGGAATTACGGCGCGCCTGGGCCTATGACCGCGCCGATGCCTTTGCCTTTGTGGGCACCGCGCTGGGGGTGTTGGTGCTGGGCTTGCAGCTGGGGATTGCGCTGGGCGTCGGCTTGTCGCTGGCGACCTTGCTGTATCGCGCCAGCACGCCCCACATTGCCGTGGTCGGGCGCATCGTGGGCACGGAGCACTTCCGCAACGTGGAGCGCCACGGCGTCGAAACGCTACCCGGCGTACTGTTCCTGCGCATCGACGAAAGCCTCTTCTTTGGCAACCTGCGCGCCGTCGAGTCGCGCCTGTTGGCGGAAATCGCCAGACTGCCCGATGCCCACGACGTCGTGCTCATCATGAGCGCCGTCAACAGCGTGGACCTGACCGCGCTCGAAGCACTCACCGAAATCCAGCAGGACCTGCGGGCACGCGGCATAGCACTGCACCTGGCCGAAGTCAAAGGCCCGGTGCAGGACCGCATGTTGCAGACTGACCTGTGGAAGAGCCTTGCGGGCCACGTGCACTTGTCGGGGAATGCGGCTTTTGAGTGCCTGCTGGTGACGGGTCGAAAGGAACCCTTGCCTTTGTAGTGGGTTGGAGTTGTCAGGCTTCGCAATCCACGTTACCGTACAGGGTATGCAGATCGAATACCTGGGGAACAAATGACAAAGGAGGGCGGCGGGGTTCTTGATGGCCCACTTGGGATGGCGATTTTTGATTCATTCCCCAGCGGCATTGTGGTGCAAGGAACGGACGGAAAAATCGTGGCTGCCAACCCGGCCGCTGAAAAGACGCTGGGTCTTACGCTCGCCCAGATGCTGGGTGTGACCTCTGTTGGCCCGGGGTGGCGTGCGTTGCGCGCTGATGGCAGTCCCTTCCCGGGAGAGGATCATCCCGCCATGGTGGCGCTACGCAGCGGTCACGCCGTTCGCGATGTCGTCATGGGGGTATACAACCCCACGACGAATGATTACACCTGGATCAACGTCAACGCCATACCGATCCGGGATGCGGCAACGGGTAGTGTGCAGGGTGTCTACTCCGCTTTCGAAGACATTACCCGCCAGCAGCAGGCGGAGCGGGCACTGCGCGACAAGGATGCCGAGTTCCGAATTGCCGTGCAAACGTCCAGTGATGGGTTCTGGATCGTCGACGCCACCGGCAAGATATTGGAGGTCAACGAGGCCTATTGCAAACAATCGGGGTACAGCCGGGACGAACTGCTCACGCTCAGCATCGCAGACCTCGACTACTTTTTCAAGTCCGAGGAGGTCGCTTCCCGCATGCAGCGCATTGTGCAGAACGGAGCCGAGCGCTTTGTCTCGTTCCATCGAGCCAAAGATCAACGGCGCTGGCCCGTCGAAGTCGTTGCGTCTTACTCGCCGACCGGGGGTGGCCGCTTCTATTGCTTCATCAAGGACCAGACAGAACAGCATAGTTCGGCTGAGTTGATCTGGCACCAGGCCAACTTCGACCGCCTGACGGATTTGCCTGGCCGTGCCCTGTTTTTTGACCGGCTGTCGCAGGAATGCTCTGCTGCGCGCCGCAATGGCAGACAGGTGGCACTGCTGTTTGCCGACCTGGATGCGTTCAAACCGGTCAATGACCTACACGGCCACGATGCCGGTGACGTGGTCTTGCAGACCGTTGCTTCACGCTGGTTGTCCTGTGTGCGCGGCAAGGACACCGTAGCCCGCCTGGGAGGCGACGAATTCGCCATCATTGTGGGCGACCTGGACGGTCCCCATGAGGCCGCCGCCATTGCCACCAAGATCATTGCATCGCTGAAAGCCGAGATTGTCCTGCCCCATGACCTCACTTGCAACGTGGGTGTGAGTCTGGGTATTGCGATGTACCCCACCAATGCAGTTGAGATGGACTCGCTGCTGTCAGCCGCGGACAAAGCCATGTATGCGTGCAAGGCCAGCGGCAAGAGCAGCTTTTGCCTTTCTGATGTCGTGGCAGGAAAGTCGTCACACAGCGCCGACTGGATGGCGTTCAACGATTCGCACCTGGTCGGCGTCGCCGAGATCGATGCGCAGCACCGTCAACTGGTGCGCATGGTGAATGACATCAACGACAATATTTCGGTGAATGCGGAACAGCCGCACATTGACAGGTTGTTTGACGGGTTGATGAATTTCACCATCCATCACTTTCAGACCGAGCACCGCTTCATGCTGGAATATCACTATCCCGGCACCACTGCGCATGACCTGGAGCACGGAAAGCTCACCGCCGAACTGCGCCAAATTATTCAGAAAATGGGCAGCGAAGGCGATCTGCTGGTGCTGCAAAAAATCAAGGACTGGTTGGTGACACACATCCGCAAATCAGACAAGGCGCTGGGGCGATTCCTGAACGAAAAAGGTGTGCACTAGGGCTTTCTCAAATAGCCCATGGACATCCAGATTTCTCTGCCAGCGCAGTCGCCTTGGCAGAGATGGGTGTCAAGACGCGGTTACTTGCCGCCGCCCAGTTTCAAGAAGTCACCATCCTTGCCCAGTGACAACATGCCGCTCTGCGCATAGATGCCCAGCTTGGCCCGCGTATCCGTGATGTCCAGATTACGCATGGTCAATTGCCCAATGCGGTCCAACGGCGAGAACGGCGCGTCCTCCACCTTCTCCATGCTCAGGCGCTCGGGCGCATACGTCAGGTTCGGCGACTCGGTATTCAACAGCGAGTAGTCATTGCCGCGGCGCAGTTCCAGCGTCACGGTGCCGGTGATCGCACTGGCAATCCAGCGCTGCGCAGTCTCACGCAGCATGATCGCTTGCGAATCGAACCAGCGGCCCTGGTACAGCAGGCGGCCCAAGCGGCGGCCGCTGTCGCGGTACTGCTCAATGGTGTCTTCGTTGTGAATGCCGGTGACCAGGCGCTCATAGGCAATGAACAGCAGCGCCAGGCCCGGGGCTTCGTAAATGCCGCGGCTCTTGGCTTCAATGATGCGGTTCTCGATCTGGTCGCTCATGCCCAGGCCGTGGCGCCCGCCAATGCGGTTGGCTTCCAGGATCAGCTCGACCAGGTCGGTGTATTCGACGCCGTTCAGGGCGACCGGACGGCCTTCTTCAAAGCGCACCGTGACTTCCTCTCGCTTGACCTCGACTTCGTCCTTCCAGAAGGCCACGCCCATGATCGGGTTGACGATCTTCATGCCGCTGGAAAGCAGCTCGAGGTCTTTGGCTTCGTGCGTGGCGCCCAGCATGTTGGAGTCGGTCGAGTAGGCTTTTTCGGCCGACATCTTGTAGCCAAAACCGGCCTGCGTCATGAATTCGGACATCTCGGCGCGGCCGCCCAACTCGTCGATGAACAACTGGTCCAGCCAGGGTTTGTAGATCTT
>JAUSNJ010000055.1 GCA_030645355.1 Rhodoferax sp.
CGACACGGAAGAAGCCGCGCCCTACCAGCAGCCACCCGGCACCTTCACGGCCTGGGAGGACGTGCCGGCCGGCACCGACCTGCTGTTCTACGAAGGCCTGCATGGCGCGGTTGTCACACCCGAGGTCAACATCGCGCAGCACCCGGACCTGCTGATCGGTGTGGTGCCGGTGATCAACCTGGAGTGGATCCAGAAGCTCTACCGCGACAAGTCCCAGCGCGGTTACAGCGCCGAGGCGGTGACCGACACCATCTTGCGCCGCATGCCCGACTATGTGAACTACATCTGCCCGCAGTTCACCCACACCCATGTGAACTTCCAGCGCGTGCCGATGGTCGACACCTCGAACCCGTTCATCGCGCGCGACATACCGGCGGCTGACGAAAGCATGGTCGTGATCCGTTTTGCCAACCCCAAGGGCATTGATTTCCAGTACCTGCGCAGCATGATCAACGACAGCTTCATGAGCCGCGCCAACACCATCGTCGTGCCCGGCGGCAAGATGGAGCTGGCAATGCAGCTCATCTTCACACCGTTTGTGTGGCGAATGATGGATAGGCAGAAGAAGGCGGCATGACTATGACTAAACCTACTCCCGACATGGCCAACCAGATGGCCAAGGCCATCCGTTTCCTCGCCATTGATGCCGTCGAAAAAGCCAAGTCCGGCCACCCCGGCGCACCCATGGGTATGGCCGACATTGCCGAGGTGCTGTGGAACCGGCACCTGAAGCACAACCCGGCCAACCCGCTGTGGCCCAACCGCGACCGCTTTGTGCTGTCCACCGGCCATGGCTCCATGCTGATTTATGCGTTGTTGCATCTGACGGGCTACGACTTGCCGATGGACGAGCTGAAGAAGTTTCGCCAGTTGCACAGCAAGACGGCAGGCCATCCCGAAGTGGGCGTCACGCCGGGCGTGGAAACCACCACCGGCCCGCTGGGCCAGGGCCTGAGCAACGCGGTGGGCATGGCGCTGGCCGAGAAGCTGCTGGCCAGTGAATTCAACCGCCCTGACCACCCCATCGTCGACCACTTCACCTACGTCTTCATGGGCGATGGTTGCCTGATGGAAGGCATCAGCCACGAAGTGTGCTCGCTTGCAGGCACGCTGCGCCTGTCCAAGCTGGTGGCGTTTTATGACGACAACGGCATCTCGATTGACGGCCATGTCGAAGGCTGGTTCACCGACGACACGCCCAAGCGGTTCGAAGCCTACGGCTGGAACGTCATCCCCGCCGTCAATGGCCATGACCCTGAGGCGCTGGACGCCGCCGTGCGCGCCGCCAAGGCCCAGGGCCTACTGACCGGTGGCAAGCCCACGCTGATTTGCTGCAAGACCGTCATCGGCATGGGCTCACCCAACAAGGCCGGCACCCACGATGTGCACGGTGCCGCGCTGGGTGCTGCCGAGGTGGCCGCCACCCGCGAGGCGCTGGGCTGGGAGCATGCGCCGTTCGAGATTCCTGCGGACATTGCGCAAGCCTGGAACGCCGTGGAGCGCGGCTACGCGGCCGAGCGCACCTGGCGTGCCAGCTTTGAGGCCTACCGCACCCGCTACCCCGAGCAAGCGGCAGAGTTCGAGCGCCGCATGGCGGGCGACCTGCTGCCGGCGTTCGCCCATCAGTTGCCCGGCGTGCTGGCAGGCATAGCGGGCAACGCGCAGCCGCACGCCACCCGCAAGGCCAGCCAGAACGCACTGGATGTGCTGGCACCGCTGGTGCCCGAGTTCTTTGGCGGCAGTGCCGACCTGACCGGATCCAACCTGACCAACTTCAAGGGCTGTATCAAGGCGGGGCGCGGCAGCGACGGGCAGTTTGTGCCCGGCAACCACATGAGCTACGGGGTGCGTGAATTCGGCATGGCCGCCATCATGAACGGCATCGCCCTGCACGGCGGCTACATCCCCTACGGTGGCACCTTTCTGACCTTCAGCGACTACAGCCGCAACGCCATCCGCATGGCCGCGCTGATGAAGCTGCGCGTCATCCATGTGTTCACCCACGACAGCATTGGCCTGGGCGAAGACGGCCCCACCCACCAGAGCGTGGAGCACATCCCGTCTTTGCGCATCATCCCGAACCTGGACGTGTGGCGCCCGGCCGATGGCCTGGAGTCTGCGGTTGCCTGGGCCCATGCCATCGAACGCGAGGACGGCCCCAGCGCGCTGTGCCTGTCGCGCCAGAACCTGCCGCGCCTGACCGGTGACGCCAGCACGGCGCTGGCTATGGAGCAGAACATTCGCCGCGGTGGCTATGTGCTGTCCGACATGGAGGGCGCCCAGGCTGTGATTGTGTCCACTGGCTCGGAGCTGGAGCTGGCCATGGCCGCGCAGGCGGCACTGGCGGTGGAAGGCATCGCGACCCGCGTCGTCTCCATGCCCTGCACCAATGTGTTTGACCGCCAAAGCGAGGCCTACCAGGAGTCTGTGCTGCCCTTGGCGCTGCCTACCGTTGCCATCGAAGCGGCGCACCCCGACTTCTGGCGCAAATACGTGGGCCGCACGGGTGTGGTGGTGGGCATCGCCAGTTTTGGCGAGTCGGCCCCGGCCAAAGATTTGTATGCGCACTTCGGTATCACGTCCCAGCGGGTGGTGGATGCCGTGCGCACGCTGACCCACCGCGCGAAGCCCGCGATAGCATGAATGCCTTCGATCTGATCATGTTTGACCTGGACGGCACTCTGGTGGAGACCGCGCCGGAGATCTTTGACGCCGTCAACGACACCTTGCGCTATTTCAACCTGGCTGAGGTGACGCAGCAGCAGGTCAACGACTGGATTGGCCACGGGACGCGGGAGCTGTTGATCCAGGCGCTGGCCTTCAGCGGAAAAGTGCCGGACACCACGGTGCGCGCCAGTGACAGCCTGCCACTCAGCGTGTCCCGCTTTGACAAGCACTACCAGCAGCGCTGCGGAACCCGAAGCCAGCTCTACCCGCACGTGCGCGAGACGTTGACCGCCCTGCGCGGCCAGGGCGTGAAGCTGGCCGTGGTGACCAACAAGGAGGGGCGTTACACCGACACGGTGCTGAACGCCCACGGCCTGACACCGCTGCTGGATGCCGTCGTGAGCGGAGACAGCTTCCCCGCCAAGAAGCCGGACCCAACCGGTGTGCAAAGCTGCCTGTGCCAGTTTGGCGTGTCGCCCGAGCGTGCGCTGTTTGTCGGGGATTCCAGCATCGACGTGGCCACCGCGCGCAATGCGGGGGTGCGTGTCTGGATGCTGCCCTATGGCTACAACATGGGCCAGCCCATAGAGGCCTGTTGCCCGGACCGGGTCATCGCCGATTGCTCTGCGCTATTGAATTGATAGCTGTACAGGCAATATATACGAGGGCTAGGCCCCATTTTTATCAAGGAGTTTCCTGTGAAAGTCTTGCGCTTCGTCGATGTCATTGCCAGCGGTTTTGCCGAGAACAAGCGTGTCTTCATTCGCGCGGACCTGAATGTGCCGCAGGATGAGCATGGCGCCATCACCGAAGACACCCGCATCCGCGCCAGCGTGCCGTGCATCCAGATGGCGCTGGACGCCGGTGCGGCGGTCATGGTCACCAGCCACCTGGGCCGTCCGACCGAGGGCGCGTTCAAACCCGAAGATTCGCTGGCGCCGGTAGCCAAGCGCCTGGGTGAATTGCTGGGCCGCGACGTGCCACTGGTGGCGAACTGGGTGGATGGCGTGACGGTACCCCCCGGTCAGATCGTGATGCTGGAAAACTGCCGTGTCAACGTCGGCGAGAAGAAGAACGACCCAGCCCTGGCGCGCAAGCTGGCCGCACTATGCGACATCTTCGTGCACGACGCCTTTGGCACCGCCCACCGCGCCGAGGCCACGACCTATGGCATCGCCCAGTACGCGCCCATCGCCTGCGCCGGTCCGCTGCTGGCGGCCGAGATCGACGCCATCAACCAGGCTCTGGCCAACCCTAAGCGCCCGCTGGTCGCCATCGTTGGTGGTTCCAAAGTCTCCAGCAAGCTGACCATTTTGCAAGCCCTGGCCAGGAATGTGGACCAATTGATTGTGGGTGGCGGCATTGCCAACACCTTCATGCTGGCTGCAGGTCTGAGCATCGGCAAGAGCCTGGCCGAACCCGGCCTGGTGGAGGATGCCAAGGCCGTGATCGCCGCCATGAAGGCTAGAGGTGCCGAAGTACCCATCCCCACCGACGTGGTCACCGCCAAAACCTTCGCCGCTGATGCTGTCGCCACTGTGAAAGCGGCCACCGACGTGGCCGACGATGACCTGATTCTGGACATTGGCCCCGAGACGGCCAAGCGCCTGGCGGCACAGCTCAAAGCTGCGGGCACCATCGTATGGAACGGCCCGGTGGGCGTGTTCGAGTTTGCCGCGTTCGAGAACGGCACCCAGGTGATTGCCCATGCGATTGCCGAGTCCAGCGCCTTCAGCATTGCGGGTGGGGGCGACACGCTGGCTGCCATTGCCAAGTACGGCATCGCGCGCCAGGTTGGCTACATCTCCACCGGCGGCGGAGCCTTTCTGGAGGTGCTGGAGGGCAAGACTCTGCCAGCCTTCGAGATCCTGCAAAAGCGCGCCGCAGAGTGAGTTGCTATTGAAGTGATAGCGCTATAGACATATTTCACGAGGGCTAGAGGTCTGTTTGACCAACAACCTTTAGCGCTACCCGCAAGAACACCCCAAGGAGATTCCCATGGCTTTTGTTTCCCTTCGCCAAGTGCTGGACCATGCCGCCGACAACGGCTACGGCGTGCCGGCTTTCAACGTCAACAACCTGGAGCAGATCATCGCCATCATGGAGGCGGCGCAGGAGACCGACAGCCCGGTCATCCTGCAAGCTTCGGCCGGTGCGCGCAAATACGCCGGTGAAGCCTACCTGCGCCACATGATGCTGGCGGCGGTGGAGTCGCACCCCGACATTCCGGTGGTCGTGCACCAGGACCACGGCACCTCGGCGGCGGTGTGCCAGCAGTCGATCCGCTCGG
>JAUSNJ010000004.1 GCA_030645355.1 Rhodoferax sp.
CGCGCCGGCCGCCAGGTGGCGAAGGTGGTCAGCGCCAGCGCGATCCAGCCCTTGCCGGCGATCATGCCTTCCACCCACAGCGGCGTGTAGATCACCGAGACATAGGCGCCGCTCAAGCCGCACAGCGCGCCGCCCGCCACCACCGCAGCCAGCCGGATGCGCCGCACCGGATAACCCAGCGCATGGGCGGACTCGGGCGCTTCGCCCACCGCGCGCAGCACCAGGCCGGCGCGCAAGCGGTACAAAAACCAGGCCAGCGCCGCGGCGCCGATGATCGTCAGGTAGACCCTCGGATGGTGGCGGAACAGCGCCGGGCCGACCAACGGCAGATCGGCCAGCCCGGGGATCTGGAACTGCAGCCGGTCGCCGATCTTCTCCTGCGTGTAGCGGATGCCGACAAAGGCCGAGAAGCCGGCGCCGAACAGGCTGAGCGCCAGGCCGGTGGCGTACTGGTTGGTGTTGAGCCAGATCACCAGCACGCCGAACACCGCCGCCAGCAGCGCGCCCGCACCCATGCCGGCGCCGAAGGCCAGCAGGTCGCTGCCGGTGTGCACCGCGGTGGCAAAGCCGGCGATGGCGGCCACCAGCATCAGCCCCTCGGCGCCGAGATTGACCACCCCCGCGCGCTCGTTGATCAGCAGCCCCAGGCCGGCGATGGCCAGCACGGTGCCCGCGTTCAGCGTGGCGGCCAGCAGCAAGGCAAAGGCGTCCATGTGTCAGGCCCCCTGGGTCACGCGACGGACCCACCGAATTCGATAGTGGATCAGCGTGTCGCAGGCCAGCAGCGCAAACAGCAGCAGGCCCTGGAACACGCCGGTGATCGACTTGGTCAGCCCCAACCGCGATTGCGCCAGCTCGCCGCCGATGAAGAACATGCTCATCAGGATGGCCGAGGCCACCACGCCCAGCGGATGCAGCCGCCCGACGAAGGCCACGATGATGGCGGCGAAGCCGTAGCCCGCGGGCACATGCGGCGTCAGCTGGCCCAGCGGTCCGGCCGCTTCGAGCCCGCCCGCCAGACCAGCCAGCCCGCCCGAGAGCAGCAGCGCCAGCCACAGCGCGCGGCGCGACGAGAAGCCGGCATAACGCGCCGCCGCAGGGGCCAGCCCGCCCACCTGCAGCTGGAAGCCGGCATAGGTGCGGAACAGCAGCAACCAGCCCAGTGCCACCGCGCCCAGCGCGATCAGCACGCCGATGTTGGCGCGGGAACCCTCGATCAGCTTGGGGATCCGGGTGACCGCCTCGAAGATGATGGTCTGCGGAAAGTTGTAGCCCTTCGGGTCCTTCCAGGGCCCGTAGACCAGGTAGCCCAGCAGCAGCTCGGCCACGTAGACCAGCATCAGGCTGACCAGGATCTCGTTGGCGTTGAAGCGGTCGCGCAACCAGGCGGTGATGCCGGCCCAGAACATGCCACCCAACACACCCGCCAGAACGATGGGCACCACGATCCAGCCGCCGGTGCTCTTGTCCGCCAGCATCGCCACGCCGCCGGCGGCAATGGCGCCCAGCACATACTGCCCGTCCGCGCCGATATTCGAGACGTTGGAGCGGATACACACGGCCTGGCCCAGCGCGATCAACAATAAGGGCGTGGCCTTGACGGTCAGCTCGCCCAAGGCATAACCGCTGCGGATCGGTTCCCAGAAAAACACTCGCAACCCGCTCACCGGGTCTTTGCCCAGGGCGACGAACAGCGCGATACCAATCAGGACGGTGATCAGCAAGGCCAGCACGGGCGAGCCGTAGCTCCACAGC
>JAUSNJ010000081.1 GCA_030645355.1 Rhodoferax sp.
GCTTCATCTCGACCAGCTTGCGCGACAGCGCGGTGGGTGCCAGCATCGGGTAACCCATGCGGTTGGCCAGCGGTGCCACGGCGAAATTGGCGTTGGAGCCCCAGGGCGGCAGGATCAGGTCGACCTTGTCGCTGCCCATCAGTTTTTCGTAGGAGCGCACGCAGGTTTCGATGTCGCTGCGGTCGTCGGAGCTGACCAGTTCGATGGGGCGTTTGACACCCTTCACATCCAGGCCGCCGGCCGCGTTCACCTGCTCGGCCCACAGCAGGTAGTAGGGCTCCTGGCTGATCTGTGCGCCGCCGGTCCACGGGCCGGTGCGGGCGATGGCATAGCCGATGCGAACCGGCTTGGCCTGGGCGAACAGTTGGGGGGCAAAGGCGGCGGCCCCGACGGCGGCGGCTGCGCCCTTGAGCAGGCTGCGTTTGGATGCGTGAACCATGGTGTCTCCTGGTGGTGCCCACGGCGGGGCTTGGAGTCCATAGCGTAGAAGTTGCGCGTGGTCGGCGCTGTGCTGGGCGCGCACTTTTCACTTGTCCAATCGCGCACACGGTCACGGGTTTACCCTCAATCGTGGCCTGCGACAAAATGCGGCACACGGCCCATAATTCGCGCAGCCGCCCTCACCATTGACCAGGAATCCCATGTCCGTTTCCTCCGTCGTCACGACCGACCACGTTGCTCCCCGGGAGCGGGCGCCGGTGTGGCGCGAATGGATCTGGAAGCAGTTTGGCGGTCTGGAGTCGGACCTGTATGGCGATACCGAATTCGATGGCCACATGGCCTCCAGCCAGGCCGGGGAGGTGATCCTGACCCGCCTGGAGGCCAACCGCCACCGCGTGGTGCGCACCCAGGACATGGTGCGTGCCAGCGACGGCGCCTACCTCAAGATCGTGGCGCCGATGCGGGGCCGCGCCGGTGTCGAACAACTCGGCCGCCAGGCCTGGGTCAGCCCGGGTGCATGGACCATTTACGACACCACCGGTTGCTATGCGGTGGACAACCCCGAACGCGTGGAGCATCTGATCGTGATGCTGCCCAAGGCCCAGATCATGGAGCGCGGCTTGCGCCTGGACACGTTGATGGCGCGCTGCCTGGGTGGCAGCAGTGGCATCGCGCGCGTGGCACTGGCCACCCTGCGCAGCACCTACCAGGAACTGCCCCACATGAGCGCCGACGCGGCGCGCGGCGCCGGTGACCTGATCGCGCAGCTAGTGCGGCTGTCGTTGATCGAACTGTCGGGCCAGGAGACGGCGCAGACGCAACGGGAGGTGTTGAAAGACCGCATCCGAAGCTACATCGCGCTGAACCTGGCGGACCCGGGGCTGTCGGTGGAGCGCATCGCCCACGCCCTCAACTGCAGCAAGCGCCATCTGCACAACGCCTTCGCCGGTGACGATGACACCCTGGCCAGCCACATCCTGCGTTTGCGCCTGGAGGCCTGCACGCGCGAGTTGCGCCAAGCCGGCCCACAGGCGCGCGCCATCACCGACATCGCGCTGTCCTGGGGTTTCAACAACCTGTCCCACTTCAGCCGGGTCTTTCGCGAGCACACCGGCTGCAGCCCCAGCGAGTACCGGTCGTCGCTGGGGATGGGTGCGGTCGCGCCACGCCTCACGCATTAATCGCCGCGCTCAGCCCGTCCCTGGCTGCGGGGTTTTCCAGCGTGTGAGTCGGGGGATGCCCTGCATCTGTATATACTGTATGCATAAACAGTATTGTGGGCTGTTATGCGATGAACCCCTCCGATCCCGACACGGTGCCAGCGTATGCCGAGCTGCACTGCCTCTCCAACTTCAGCTTCCAGCGTGGCGCCTCCCAGCCGGAAGAGCTGGTGGAGCGCGCCGCTGCGTTGGGCTATGCGGCGCTGGCCATCACCGACGAATGCTCGGTGGCCGGCGTGGTGCGCGCCCATGTGCAGGCCAAGACGAGCGGGCTCAAACTACTGCTGGGGGCGGAGTTTTGGGTGCCCCTGGGAACGGGCGCGGGGGAGTCGGCCCATGGCTTCACGGCCGTGGTGTTGGCGCACAACCTGCAGGGCTGGGGCAATCTGTGCCAGTTCATCACCGCGGCGCGTCGGGCAGCACCCAAAGGGCAGTACGAACTGGGCTGGCACGGGGCGCACTACCAGGCCTTGTGGGCACAGCTCACGGATTGCGAAATGCTGCTGGCGCTCCCGGATGCTATCAATATGGAAGCGGCCTATGCAATATCCACGAGGGCTAGAGGCCTGTTTGGCTTAAACGTTTGGCTGATGGCGGAATTGCGCCTGGGGTTGGACGATGCGCTCTATCGGGTGCGCCTGCGGCAGCTGGCGCAGTGCACGGGTCTGCCGCTGGTGGCGGCGGGCAACGTGCGCATGCATGTGCGTTCGCGCAAGCCCCTGCACGATGTGCTGACCGCCGTGCGCCTGGGCCAGCCGGTGGCGCGGTGCGGTTTTGCCTTGCAGCCCAATGCCGAGCTGCATTTGCGTTCGCGTGCGCGGCTGGCGACGCTCTACCCACCACAGTGGCTGGCCAACACGCTGGTGATTGCCGACAAGTGCAGCTTTGACTTGCAGGAAATCGCCTTCCAGTACCCGATGGAGGCCTTGCTGCCCGGCGCCACACCGGCCCAGACCCTGCGCCACTACTGCGAGGAGGGCGCGCGCGAACGCTATCCGCGGGGGGTCCCTGCGGAGGTGTTACCCATGGTGGAGCACGAACTGGCACTGATTGCCGATCTGAAATACGAGATGTATTTCCTGACCGTGTTTGATGTCGTGCGCTTTGCCCGTAGCCAGAACATCCTGTGCCAGGGGCGCGGCTCGGCGGCCAATTCGGTGGTCTGCTACTGCCTGCATGTGACCGAGGTCGATCCGATGAAGGGCCACATGATGTTCGAGCGTTTCGTCTCCCGAGAGCGCAACGAGCCGCCCGACATCGATGTGGACTTCGAACACCAGCGGCGCGAGGAAGTCATCCAGTACATCTACCAAAAGTACGGCCGGGAGCGCGCCGCCATTGCCGCCACCGTGATCAGCTACCGCCCGCGCAGCGCGCTGCGCGATGTCGGTCACGCGCTGGAGATTCCCGAGGCGCTGATCGTCGCGCTGTCCAAGGAACACCCCGGCATGTACGACCGCGAGGTGCTGGTGGAGCGGCTGCAATCTGCTATCGAAAAAGTAGCTGCTGATACAGATTCCACGAAGGCCAGGGTCGAATTTCCTTCGGAACAACGGCTGCAGCAGTGGCTGGCGTTGGCCATCCAGCTGCAGCGCTTTCCGCGCCACCTGAGCCAGCACGTGGGCGGCTTTGTGCTGACCCATGGGCCGCTGACCCGACTGGTGCCAGTGGAAAACGCTGCCATGCCGGACCGTTCCATCATCCAGTGGGACAAGGATGACCTGGACGCCGTGGGTCTGATGAAGGTCGATGTGCTGGCCCTGGGCATGCTCAGTGCCATCCGCCGCTGCCTGGCCCTGGTCACGCAGTGGCGCGGACTGCTAAAGCCCATGCGCCTGCAGGATGTGCCGCGTGAGGATGCGGCCACCTACGACATGATTTGCAAGGCCGACACCGTGGGCGTGTTCCAGATCGAAAGCCGCGCGCAGATGAGCATGCTGCCGCGCCTGCAGCCCCGCTGCTTTTACGACCTGGTGGTGGAGGTGGCCATCGTGCGGCCCGGCCCCATCCAGGGCGGCATGGTGCACCCGTACCTGAAGGCGCGCAAAGACCCGGAAGCCTATGCGTCGCCGTATCCGGACCTGCGCCGGGCACTGGAGCGCACGCACGGCATTCCCATCTTTCAGGAGCAGGTGATGCAGATCGCGGTGATCGCGGCCGGCTTCACCCCCGGTGAGGCCGACGGCCTGCGCCGCTCCATGGCCGCCTGGAAGCGCCACGGCAACGTCAGCAAGTACCACGACCGCCTGGTAGGCGGCATGCTGGAGCGCGGCTACCCGCTGGACTTTGCCGAGGCCATCTTCAAGCAGATGGAGGGCTTTGGTGAGTATGGCTTCCCCGAGAGCCACGCCGCCAGCTTTGCCATCCTGGTCTACATCAGCTGCTGGCTGAAAAAACACGAACCGGCCTGCTTCCTCGCCGCCATGCTCAACAGCCAGCCGCTGGGTTTTTACGGCCCGGCCCAACTGGTGCAGGACGCACAGCGCCACGGCGTGGAAGTGCGCGCCGTGGATGTGTCGCACAGCGATTGGGATTGCACTCCTGAGGCCATGGGGTCAGACCACCGCGATAGCGTGTGCTCTGACCCCATCCGTTTAGACCCCGCCATCCGCCTGGGCCTGCGCATGGTCAGCGGCCTGCGCAAGGAAGTCGGCCAGCGCATCGCAACCGAGCGTGCTCAAAAAGCCTTCACCAGCACCCAGGACCTGGCCCTGCGTTGCGATTTGAACGAGGGCGACCTCAAAGCCCTGGCCAGTGCCGATGCCCTGCAGTCCCTGTCCGGCCACCGCCGCCAGCAGGTGTGGGACGCGTCGGCGTTGAAGCCGGCTCCCGCGCTGCTCAAGGGCGTGCCGATTGCAGAGGACGAACTGCTGTTGTCGGCCGCACCCGAGGGCGAAGAGGTAACGTTTGACTACGCCGCACTGGGCCTGACATTGCGCTCCCACCCCTTGCAGCTATTGCGTGCACAGCTCTCCAAAAAGAAACTGCTGACGGCTGCGCAGATGGCCGACTATCCCAGTGGCCGCCTGGTGCGCGCCTGCGGCATCGTCACCATGCGCCAGCGCCCGCAGACCGCCAAGGGCGTGGTCTTCGTCACGCTGGAGGATGAGACCGGCAGCGTCAACGTGATTGTGTGGAAGGCTGTCAAGGAACGCTTTCGCCAGGAGGTCTACCAGTCCCGCCTGTTGGCCGTGTATGGCGTGTGGCAGCGCGATGAAGACAGCGGTGGTGAAGTCCGCCACGTGATCGCCAAACGCTTGGTGGACCTGACGCCCCTGCTGGGGGAGTTAGTCACTACCAGCCGGGATTTTCATTGAGGCAGTGGAGCGACATTACCTGCGGTTGTCTTCTCCGCGTTTGCGCTCATTGTCCTGATCACCTGGCCTGCTGGCAGCCGGCCTGGGTCGATTGGCGTTGCGCTCTTCCTTTGGCGCAGCCTGGGCTGGCGGTGGTGGCACTGCCGATTGGCCGCGCTCTTCGCCATTGCGACGCTGTTCGGGCCGACCGCGCTGCTCTGGTGGCCGTGTAGCCGCTGGCGGAGCAACTTGGGGCACAGCCGCAGGCGCTGGCATCGCGACTATGGGCCGTGGTGGCGGCGGTGGCGCGACTTGTTGGCCACGTTCTCCTGTTTGGCCGCGCTGCTCGCCATTGCCACGCTGGTCTGGGCGGCCGCGCTGTTCCGGAGAACGAGCAGCCGGTACCGGGGCAATGGGCCGTGGTGGCGGTGGCACGACCGCCTGGCCACGCTGGTCTGCATTGCCGCGCTGTTCCGGTGGCCGCTCTGCCGGTAAGGGCGTTGGTGTGCCCTTGCGATCATCGGATTTTCCACGCGAATCTTCCTTCCTCGCAGCGGGACCCGCTGGCGGCGGACGCACGGTCGGCGGCGCCACCTGTGCCGGTGCCACCACGTTGACCACCGGTGCGGGAGCGGCCGCCGCTGCCGGTTTCAATCCCTTGCGGTCAGCGGCGTCAAGCGGGCGGCCGGGCTTGGTTGCCAGTTGTTCGCGCTGCGCCGCGAAACCGGCGTGGGCAGCAGCCGGCGCGGTGCGGGCGACCACCGGCCGCTCGAACACGCGCTCGGGCGGCCCTTCGCCCCGTTGTTGGCCACGTTGTTCGCCTCGCTCACCACGCCCGCCAGCGCCACGCACGCTTTTCTCGGTCGGCGCCACAGCTGCCACGTTAGCAACCGCTGCGCGCGCCAGCTGTTCGCGCGACACCCGCACCGCGGCCTTGGACACTGGCTGCGATTGCACGAATGTGGTCGTCGGCACGGCGATCACGGCCCCCGGCACAACCCGGTTGGCGTAAATGACATTGGTGATATTGGTGACGTTCGTAGTGTTGTAGGTTTTGTAGGTGTTGTTGATGACCGTGGTGTTGACCACCGTGTTGCTGCGGTTGATCTGCTCGAAATAGCCTCGGCTTACCGGATAGGACGGCCGATAGACCTCGCGCGGCGCCAGCGGGAACCACGCCACGCCTCCGACATTGCCGCTGGAGATCGTCAGCTGGAAGTTGCTGCCACCCACGAACGCGACCAGCGCAGGTGCGTAATAGGCCGGGGCGCGCACCGGGCCGGGTACCCAGACCCAGGTGCCGCGCATATGGGCCCAGCGGCCGTAGTGGGATACCGCGAAGCCCCAGGGCGCGTCATCGACCCAGGTCCAGCCCCAGGGGTCAATCCAGGTCCAGTGGCCGTCGCGGTAAGGGGCCCAGCCGGTCGCTACGCGGTTGGGAACCCAGACGTTGCCGTAGTTCGGTTCGACCCGCCACGTGCCGTTGGCATCCAGGTCCTGGTAGCCGACCACGTCGGGCGAGACATAACGGGCCGAGGGCGAGCTGTCGTAGCTGCGGTCACGGCTGCTGGCCCAGCGATCGAATTCATCGACCGGTGGCGCGCTCAGATACTCGTATTCGCGTAAACCGGTCCCCATGAAGCGATAGGGCTGGCGTGCATCGATGACATACGCGGCACCTTCGCCGTAGGCCTCGCCCTGGCCTTTGCGCACGATGATGTCGGTCGCATTGCCATCGGGGTCCACCTCGATCCGGTATGCCCCCGGTTTGCGCAGCGTAAAGGCGAGATTGGGCGTATCGACCTCAACCACCTGGTTGGGCGCCAGGCGACGCACATTGACGTTCAGCGTGCCCTGCGTCAATTGCAGTTGGGCGATTCGATCATCCAGGTTGAGCACAACGACACTGGTTGCGCCGTTCATGCGAACGCTCGCCCCGCCGATCTGGATTTCGGCGCGTGCACGCTCATCGGTCCACAGACGGTCGCCCGAGCCCAACGGCCGGTTGATCGTCGCCGGGTCCCATTCGGTCTCGCCGGCGGGCGAGAAACTGACCGCACCGCTCATATAGCCAAGACGTGCGACGCGCGACGGCGGGTCGGCGTTGGCCCAGCCGCTGAAAGCCAACAGTGCGACACCGGCGACAAAGGCGGCGGCGCGCAGACGGAAAGTTTGCAGTTGCATGGCAATTCCTTACGAAAGAGTTCTCTCACCGAGTACCCTAACGCTTGCCATGCGCGTCGTCCGTTCGCTACCGCACGACGCCGTTCAGGCGCGGCCCCGTCTTACCGGAACACCAGTACCGGAATCTTGGTGTGTGTCAGTACCTTGTGGGTTTCACTACCCATGACCAGTGCCCGCATGCCGCGGCGGCCGTGGGAAGCCTGGAAGATCACGTCACAGCCCTGGGTCTGCGCGGTCTTGACGATTTCCTCGTACGGGTGCTCGCTCTCGCGGTGCACCAGTTCGCACTCCACACCGGCTGCGCTGGCCGCCTCTTTCAGCACGTTGAGATTGCGCTGGGCCAGGGCTTTCACGTCGAGTGCATACTGCTGCGCCGTGTCGGCAATCTGCATGCCATCGAGTGCAATGAAATGGAAAGGCGTGGTCACCGTCAGGCCGGTGATTCTGGCGTTGATTTCCGTTGCAAATTTGACGCCGTTGGTGATGGCCATATTGGACAGCTCGGAGCCATCGGTGGGGATCAGAATGTGTTTGAACACATCAACCTCCTGATCGTCGGGGCACCGGGAAGCCGGTACACCGCCAGACGAACCCCAAGTATCGGAAGACTTCGTACCAATTACAAACAAATCTCCCACTACAACTTGATTTCCACCCCAAAGTTGAAACTGCTGCGTCCGCTGCGCAGGCTGTTGCTGGCATAGCCATCGCCGGTCTGGGTCAGGGACTCGTTGTCCACCGGTGCCAGGTTGTTCACCGACACCCGGGCCGACACCTTGGGGCTCATCACCCATTGGGCGAACAGGTCGACGCTGCGGCTGCGGGACTGGTCCAGCGTTTGCGAGAGGGACTGTTGCGTGGTGTAACCCGGCGTAAAGGCCAGGCTGCCACCCAGCATCAGCGGCAGGCCGCTGACCCGGTAGTCAAACCCAAAGTTTCCGGACCAGGGCTGCTGGCCATCCAGACGGTTGTTCGGGCCGGGCAGGGCCTCGACGCTGGACTGGTAGATGTTGACCGCGCCACGCAGGTTGAGCGGCAATTTGGCGTTGAACAGTCCGGGCACCAGTTCACCGGCACGGCCCTTGATTTCCAGTTCCAGGCCGCGCGTCATGGCCTTGGAGAAATTGACGGGCTGCGACACCCAGCGCGGCACGCCGGACCAGGCCACGTTCTGCAAACGCGTCACACTGCGGATCAGGTCGTCGACCTTGCGGTAAAACACCCCAACACTGATCAGGCCGCCTGCGGCCAAGTACTTCTCAAACGCAATGTCCAGGCCGGTGGCCAGCTCGGGCAGCAGGGCGGGGTTGCCCATGCGGTCGGGTGACAGCTCGGTATTGGTCTTGCTGGTGTCGGCGAACTGGCCGCTGAGGTAGGGGCGCGCCATCAGAGCCGACAGGTCGGGTGCCTTGTAGCTGCGTGTGATGCTGGCGCGAATCAGGTCGCGTCCCGCGGCATCCAGTTTGTAGTTGAGGTGCACCATCGGTGTGGTCACATTGCTGGTATTGCTCAAGGGGTTCGCGATGCCGTCGCTCTCGCTGGCGATCTGTTCGGAGCGCACACCCAGATAGGTCGACCACTGTTTGTTGATCTCCCACTCGTCCTGAACAAACAAGGCCCGCCGTGCAATCTTGGCGGCGAACGGCTGTCCCTCAAAATCCGCCAGCAACGGCACGCCTTGCTGGGTAATGGCGCGCTTTTCGTCGCGCTGGCGCCATTCCAGGTCCCAGCCGACGGTCAGGCTGTGTTCCGCATTCAGCAACCGGCTGTAGTTGCCCGCTTGCGTCAGGCTCAGGTCCGCGTTGTCGGCAATGATGCGCCGTTGCGGCTGCACCAGCCCCGCACTCTGTCCGTCAAAACTGCCTTTGGACGCAGACAGGCCGACTTTCAGCTCGATGCGCTCAGTGCCACTCAGGTGGTTGACCCATTGCAGGTTGCTGCGCACGCTTTGCCAGCCACCCCGGTATTCACCGTCGTCGTCCAGACTGGGGTTGCCAGTCAGCACCTGGTTCTGGAACGTGGCCTGGTTGTTCCAGATGCCCTTTTGCAGAAAGCTTTGCCAGGTCAGCGTTTCGTCGTCGCTGATGCGCCAGTTCAGGCGCGGCCCGATGTTGATGCCATGGCCAAACGACAGCGACTCCCCTTGTTGCCGTGCGAGGGACGCCAGGCCATCCTGCCCCGGCGCGCTGCGCCAGACGACGGTGTCATTGCGGTTGCGCCATTGAAACAGCGAGACCGGCAACGACAATGAAAATCCATCCCACTTCTCGCCCAGAGTCCAACTGCCGGACACGGTGGGGCGGTCCACGCTGTAACCCACGCCCACGCGCAGATCCCGCTGCGAGACCTTGGGCGCGTCCTTCAAAATGATGTTGATGGCACCGGCCACGGCCTGCGCGCTTTGGTTGGCGGTCGGGCCCTTCGTCACTTCAATGCGCTCCACCTGTGCCGGGTCCAACTGGTCCAGCGCAAAGCCGGGGGGCGCCGGGTCGCCGTTGATCAGGATCAGCGTGTAGCCCGAACCCAGGCCCCGCATGCGCGGCGCGTTGCCCTGCATGGTGATACCGGGCAGGCGCTTGAGCACGTCGGCCACATTGTTGTCGCCGTATTTGTCCAGTTCCTCGCGGCCGTAGACCTGCTTGGCGATTTGTGCCCTGCGCCGCAGGTCGTTGTCGCTGGACTGCTTGCCCAGAACCTCGACCCGCTCCAGTTTGCTGCCCGGTGCGCGGGCTGCCGGTTCGCCGGTGCCGCCGGGCACTTCTTGTGCCCGGGTGGGCACGACGGACAGACCCGCCAGGGTCACAATGCACGTGAATGTGCCGAAAAAAGGTTTCAAAGACAGCTCCCAATTGTTTGGGTGCGATTGTCGGGGTTTTGCGTAAGAGAGTGGGCCGATGCCGGGTTTAAGGGTTATATGCAAGCTGCAACCATTGCCTCTCACCGCTTCGGCTACACCGAAACCAGTCTGCGTGCGATACAGCCGGACCCGCGGGGCTGGGTGCTGGACCAGTTTCGCCAACCGGCTGCCATGGATGCGAGCGGACTGATTGACAGTGTGGCCGCGATGCAGCTGACCCGCGAGGTACTGAAGGGCGCCTTGCAGGCCAAACCGGATGCAGATGGCAAGAAGCCGGGCGATGACTTGGGGCCGGCAACGCCGTCGCGCCTGGAACTGCGCAGAACCAACCTCAAGGGGCTGCAACGGCGCTGGCAGCACATCGTGGCTACCCCCACGCCAGTCGCCGAGCGCTGGGTGCAGTTTTGGGCCAACCACTTCTGTGTTGCCGCGACCAAGGGCAGCATGCTGGCACTGGTGTGGCCGCACGAATACGAGGCCATCCGCCCCAACGCCTTTACCGACTTCAAGACCCTGCTGCGTGCCGCCGTGCTGCATCCGGCCATGCTGCTGTACCTGGACAACGCCCAGTCGATCGGCCCGGACTCGCGGGGTGGCCAGCGCCGCAAAAAAGGCCTGAACGAGAATCTGGCGCGTGAGTTGCTGGAGCTGCACACGCTGGGCGTGAACGCTGGCTACACGCAGGAGGACGTCACCCAGACGGCCCGGCTGTTGACGGGCTGGACGGTGGGGCCGCAGACCGGGGGCAAGGTCGCATTCGTCCCCATCATCCACGAGCCAGGCAGCAAGACCATATTGGGCAAGCGCTATGCAGAAGGGCCCCAGGCCCTGGACCAGCTGCTCGGCGACTTGAGCGCGCACCCGGCGTGTGCCCGGTTTGTGGCGGCCAAGCTGGTGCGGCATTTCGTGACGGACGAGCCGCCCGCGGCGCTGGTGGACGCCGTGGCGCTGCGCTTTCGTGAAAGCGGTGGCGATATGCAGGCCGTGGCCCGCGCCCTGTTTGGCCACGACCTGGCCTGGAGCCCGCAGCACGCTCCCAAGTTCAAGCGTCCGGAAGATCTGGTGTTGTCGGCACACCGCATGCTCAAGATGCCCGTGGCATCCATGGAGCAAACGGTGCGGACCTTGCAGGACATGGGGCAGGCGGTGGGCCGGGCTCCGTCGCCCCAAGGTTGGCCAGACCGCACGGAAGACTGGCTGTCACCCGACGCCTTGCTGAAACGGGTGCAGTGGGCGGACCGCTTTGGTTCCGCCAACAGCGATGCCGCCGATGCGCGGGCTCTGTCGCGACTGGCCTGGGGCGAAGACCTGAGCGACACCACGCTAAAACACATCGAGCGCGCCGAAAGCAGTGCGCAGGCCCTGGCATTGGCGCTGGCAAGCCCCGAATTTCAACGGAGATAAGGCAATGACCACACCCCTAAGCCGCCGCGCTGCACTGCATTGGCTGGGCGCCGCCGCAACGGCCTCGGCCTTGCTGCCTGCACGCCTGGCACTGGCCGCGCCATCCCGTTCACAGGACCCGCAAGGGGCACGCTTGGTGGTGGTCCTGCTGCGCGGAGCACTGGACGGGCTGGCCGCTGTGCCAGCTTATGGGGACGCGGCGTGGTCCGCGCTACGGGGTAACTCCGAAGCCGATGCCGCGGCCGCCAAGGGCGTGCCCGTGCCCGCCGCATTGCGTCTGGATGCCAACTTCGGTCTGCACCCGTCGCTGGCCCATTTGCATGCTTGGTACGGACAGAACGAACTGCTGGTGGTGCACGCCACGGCGAGCCCCTACCGCGAACGCTCCCACTTCGATGCGCAGCAATTGCTGGAGAGTGGTGGCGACAAACCCTTTGCGCTGAATACCGGCTGGCTCGGCCGCGCGTTGCAAGTTACCGCAAAGCCTGCGATTGCTCTTGCCGCCGCCATGCCGCTGGCGTTGCGCGGAGCCGATGGCGCCAGCACCTGGACGCCGGACCGGCGCCAGGACGCCGACCAGGACCTGATGGCGCGTGTCGGCCAGATGTACCGCGACGACCCGCAACTGGCCGCCGCCCTGGCACAGGCCATGGGCCAGAAGGACATGACCATGGGTGCCGATGGGGGCGCCGGTTTTGCCGGACTGGCGAAGCAGGCGGGAAGCTTTTTGGCCGACCCCAAAGGTCCCCGGGTGGCCTGGCTGGAGGCTGGTGGCTGGGACACCCACACCAACCAGTCGGCCCGGCTGACGCGCTTGCTGACGGGTCTGGACGACGGACTGGCTGCCTTGCGCGCGGGCCTGGGCGCCCATTGGGCCCACACGTCCGTGCTGGTCATGACCGAGTTTGGCCGATCCGCCACCTACAACGGCACCGGTGGCACCGACCACGGCACGGGCGGTGTGGCGTTTCTGGCCGGTGGCAATGTGGCCGGTGGCAAGGTACTGGCCGACTGGCCCGGCCTGGCCAAGGGTCAATTGCTGGACGGCCGCGACCTGAAGCCGACGATAGACTTACGCAGCGTCATCGCGCCGGTGGTGCAACACCAGTTTGCACTGAGCACCGCGCAACTGCAGTCGGTCGTGCTGCCGGGGGTTGGCAAACCAACGTTGAATTTATGGCGCACGTGAACGCCTGGAGAATGGACACCATGTTTGGAAAGAAGACCTTTCGGTTGGCGGTGCTGGCGGCGGTGCTCGTGCTCGGCGGCGGCGCCGTCTGTGCGCAATCGGTGGCCGTGCCGGACCCCAAGGAATGGGCGGCGCTCAGCCCCGAGCAGCAAAGTCAGCAAAGGGCAGACATTCGCCGCCAGCTGGCCCACGCCAGCCCGCAGGAGCGCGAGGCGTTTCGCAAAGGCCTGCGGGAGCGCCTGCAGGGGATGAGCCCGCAGGAGCGTAGGGCACTGGCAGAAAAGACGCGGGAAACCTGGCGCCACATGAGCCCCGAGCAGCGGGAGAAATTCAAGGAAGAACGTCGCGAAAAGTTCAAGGGATTGCCCCCTGAAGAACGCAAGAACCTGCTGGAACAGCGGCGGGCCATGCTGGAAAAACTCAGCCCGGAAGAGCGCGCGGCATTGCGCGAAAAACTTCCCCCGCACTGAGGTGTGCCCATGACCGACACCAGCAGCACCCGATCATCCGCCGGGTTTGTGGGCCACTGGAGCGGTCGCCTGGTGCGTGCGTTGGAGTTTGGCGCGACGGGGCGCCCGGCCGGCGGTGACTGGGCGTTGTGGCACAAGGCCTGTGCCGGCCATGCGCCCAGTGCCACGGAATTGGTGCAGGCACTTACCCCGCAGGCCCATGGGCTTGCTATGCAAATGCTGCGCAAGACCGAAGACGCGCAGGACGTCGTGCAAGAGTCGTTTCTGCGCCTGTGGAGCAGCCAGCCCAGTGACGCCATGGGCGCGCAACTGGCGACCTATTTCCACACCATTGTTCTGAACCGCTGCAGAACCCATCTGACCCGGCGCCGGGAATTTGGAGCCGAAGACGAGACGTTGCAACAGCTGGTGGAAGACCGGCAGCGCGACGATGCAGCGCGTGACGCCGAACTGCCGCGCGCCAGTGCTGCCCAAATCCAGCAGGCCATGGCGGGCCTGCGACCCCGCCAGCGCATGGCATTGGGCATGTGGGCCTATGCCGATGCGGACGTGGCGGACATTGCCCGGGCACTTGACATCGAAGTCAATGCGGCCCACCAGTTGCTGCACCGCGCGAAGCTTGCACTGCGCACGGCCCTCATAGGAGTTTCACCATGACAAGCAAACAAGGCCCAACCCCTGGCACCGATGCGCAACTGCGCCAGGCCCTGCGAGCGTCGTTGGGGCAATCCCCGGCCGATGGTCTGAACGATTTGCAGGCCCGCGTCATGGCGCAGTGGACCCTGCGCACCGCTACCGCAGAGCCCGTGGCGGGCGGGACTGGCGGCGTTTTGCAGTTGGGCCTGTACTCTGTGCGGGTGCAGGCGGTGTTGCTGGCCCTGGTATTGGTGGCGGTGCTCGGCTGGCAGTCCCTGCGCAACCACGCCGACACGTCGCCGGACGATTTGTTGGAGCCTGACGTTCTCGCGCTGATGGCGCTGGGCGAGTTATGACGGGTCACCAATGGCCACGCGGGTGAGCTGGGCCTGCGCCTGCAGCCAGTCGCAAAACGCCACAATCTCCGGGCGTGCAGTGGCGCGGGGGCCGACCAGCAGCCAGTAGACCATCGGCGATTCCAGTCGCATGCGGGGCAGGATCTCGACCAGGTCCCCGCTGGCCAGGCTGTCCGCCACCAGGGGCATGCGGGCCAGGGCCAGGCCTTGGCCTGTCAGTGCGGCCTGGGCAATCTGGTGCGCATAGTTGAAATACAGCCAGCGTTTGGGCTCCAGGTTTTTGAAGTTGTGGGTGTCGAGCCAGCGCCGCCAGGTCAACCACTCCAGGTTTTGTGTGCGGTGCGAATCGCTGGCTTCGATGAGGCCGAAGTGCACCAGGTCGGTCCCTTTCTTCAAGGGGTGTCCACTCTTGAGCAGCCAGGGGCTGGCCACGGGGGTGAGTTGTTCACCAAACAGCCGGATGGCCTGGGGTGGCACCTGGGCCGGCCGCGCGTACCGCAGGGCCACGTCCACATCCGCTGTTTCCATGTCCACGGGCACATCACTGGCATCGATGCGGATGTCGATGTCCGGATGGGCACTCTGAAAATCTTCCAGGCGCGGAATCAGCCACATCGACGCAAACGAGGCCCAGGTGCTGATGGTCACGCTCTTGCGTCCGGCACTGCGCCGGATCAGGCGCACCGTGCTGTCCATGCGTTCCAGCGACGGCAGCACGGCCCGCAGCAACTGGGCACCGGCGGCGGTCAGTTCCACCGCGCGGGTATGGCGCAGGAACAGCGGCACGCCGACCTCTTCTTCCATGGCCTGTATCTGGCGACTCACGGCGCTTTGGGTCAGCGAGAGCTCTTCGGCCGCGGCACGAAAGTTCAGGTGCCGGGCCACGGCCTCGAACGCGCGCAAATGGCCCACGGCGATGGGCCGGGTCCGCAGGTGGTTTTCGGAATGTTGCATGGCGCAGCGCGAGGGAGCTTTGTTGATTGATGCGAAAAAGGAATGAATAGCTTATCCCGATTTCATTGGACGAGCAAGGGTTATCCCGCGATCATTCAGGCATCAAACGCAGCACAACGCAGCAAAGGAGCGCACGATGTCAAGCAGCAATTTCCTGGAATTTCAAACCTCTCATGGCCAGGACACCGTTCCCGGTTTCTGGAAGCTGGCCCCCGGGCGGGCGCTCAGTCTGCAGCCGCGCCAGCCGGGTTGGTTGCGGGTTGCGCAAGGCCAGGTCTGGGTGACGCTGGGCGCTCTGCACCAGGGTGCAGGCAACGAACTGGGCGATTTCTTCTTGCACGCGGGTGAGCAACTGGCCGTTCGTCCGGGCCAGCACCTGGTGCTGGAACCCTTTGAACGTGGGCAGCAGCAAGCGGTGTTTTTTGAGTGGACACCGGGCCTTGAAGCCGTCCAGGTACCAGTCGCCCAGAACCTTGGTGCTGTGACACTGCCACTGCGGGAACTGGGCTTGGCGTTGGGCATGGTGGGGTCGGCTCTGGGGCATCTGGGCGTGGGGCTGCTGGCCTATGGGCGGCAAGTGGTGTCGGGTCGGCCTGTGGTGCAGGCACCGCACTGCAGTTAACCGAGATGGTTCATTTTTCAGTGTAGGCATTGCAGCCATTGCTTGCGGTGCGGGTTTGGCGGGGCCGGTGGGCCGGGTGTCCCTTCTCTGGCCGACGAAGGGACACCCGGCCCACCGACCCTGCGGTGCGTGGTGTTAGTCGCTACAAAATACATAGCTTCACATCCATATTTCACGAGGGCTAGCGGTCAGTTTGATCGGAAATTTGAGAGGCACAGGCCAAATAAAACCCAATTTGGGTATGGAAAGACTCAAAAATGGGGCAGAGAGCGGGGGGGGAATTTGGGGTAGCGGTGCGCAATGGAAACCACGCGACTGTTCCGGTTCAAACCTTACCAGCAACCGCGAATTGGACTGAGCAATTGTTCGTCGCGTAAAGACGCTTTGCCGACGTACAAGTTTCCAGACACCGGTCGTTCAGACGAGCTGGTTTGCAGGTTAACGCCAAGTTGACCGGCACGCTAGCGTGCCAGTGTCGAACGATCTGTTAATTCGCTTCATTCTTGTGGCCATACAGATTGATCTGCAATCGAAACCTCCGCGCATTCGATCCGGATCTTATCGTCCAAGAAAACCAATCGCTCGGCGGTCTCCCGAATCAGTCTTGGAGCCTTCAACTCGCAATGCATCGGTACTTCAACTCGCTCACAAATGAAAAAGGAAACGTAGCGTAGCTCGCCGCTCGCAGCAAAGACTTGTGCCGTGAGACAGTCATGCGTTGCGGTGAAGTGCCACAGTCGCCAACGATGGCCTGTGAGTTGCACAACTTCAAGCTCAGTTGGGTGATGTTGCTCCATCGGTTTTGAAGTGAATTAACGTAATTTCCAGAGCATATGAAACTGCTCTATAAGTTGAGACCTGCTCCATATACTGGACATCGAATTCCCCTGAAAATGGCTTATATCCTTGGTTTGTCCAGTCTGCTCAGGCCTTCGCGCTGCTATATACAGTTTGCAGCGGGCCTGCCAACCCAGATCACTACTGTTCGATTCTAAGTTGCGATGGAGTCATGAATTGGGCAATGGTGGTGAACGACTCCTTCCGCCCCATTACAACGAAAGCAATTGATTCCAAGCGGTCATAGGGCTCGCGGTGGGGAACCATTCACGTCACTCTCCTCGATGGCCTTGCCCAAACGAACGAGATATTGCTTTGCTTCCTCAGTTTGTCCACGCGAAAGCCACTTCATACAGTTGAAGAGTTCCAATGACAACCACTGGGGCCCATGCCTGTAAGGAACAAGAACATCTCTCGACGGCGCTGGTTTTTCCGAAAGCCTCGACTCAAGACATCGCTCTCGATTGACAATCTCGACGAACGGCCTCCTCACCGCGAATTTGGTGGCGGGCGCGATAGCATGAATCTCAATCGAGGTGAAGTCATAAAGGATCAGTTCGACGAATGGACTACCGGGACCGTGAGAACCATTGAACTCGTTGAACACCTCCGCCGCAGGTATCTGCGCCCGGATGCTCGCTAGGACATCATTTCCGGTGTCGTCGTTGCAGAAAATAACCAAGTCCAGATCAGATACGCGATCAGCTATCCCTTTCGCGAAAGACCCTAGCAAAACTGCTCCGATGCAGGCCGGCGAGTCCTGAATGATGACGGTGATTCTTTGCAGTAAAGCCAACTGCAGTTTGGTCTCTGGCAATACCGCTGAACGGTGCAGAAAGTCTTCGAGTTTCATGTTCGTTGGTCGTGGTTGGCGAGGCCTATCGTAGCGTCCAACGCGGCTACGGTTGTGAACTTCAGCGTCCCTCGCCTGACGGCGAGGACTGCATGACCTGACTGCCTCGGCTACACACTGTGGTTGGATAGTTCTGCGCACCACCTCTATCCAGGCGACGATCAATGGAGACTTGATGATTTAGCCACACGCCCACTGCGATGACCATCGCACGAGTTGCTATTACGCCGACAGAGGTTCTCAAGAGCTTAGTCATGGCCGAACTCTGACAGCAGCAATGACTTCGAACGCCCGCTTTCGCCCCATTGCGAGTCTACGATTTTCCCCATATCTGACGCCTATTTCAAAAGGCAATTCTGAGGAAAACGGCCCGACGCCCGTCCCACGTAGCAAGTGGTCTACTTTGCGCGGGAACAGGTAGTGGTGGAGTTAAGGGGCCAGTCTCTAACCACGAAGGGACACCCGGCCCACCGAACTTGCGGTGCGCGGTGTTGATCGCTACAAAATACATAGCTGCTCATGTCCATTTCATGAGGGCTAGCGCCTTGTTTTGCTTACAGCCTCTCCCCAAACACTGTGCCCCAGCAACTCGCCCGCCGTGCGCAGTCGTTTCTTGCGCCACAAAAGGACAGTCCCGGATTAAGGCCACACCGGCGCATGGGTGCCGGGTGGGACCGATGGACGGCGCCACCGTGCGGGCGTGCGCGACAACTGGGGCGTGGGGCGCACCGCCACCAGTTGGCCAAAACCGGATGCATAGGTTTCCAGAAAGGCCTGCCGATCTGGAGTCGTCACTGCAAAGCCTGACGGCACACGCCCCAGGCCGCGCAACCAGTGGGCCGTTTGCGCCAACGATACGCGCACATGCCAGCTCCCACCCTCCTGCAATTGCCGCACCTTGGCGGCGGCCGTGGCAAAGGCCATCAGGTAACCGCTGGCGTGGTCCAGGATTTGCATGGGCAGGGCCTGGGGCTTCTCAGCACCAGCCGCCTCGGCCTCTGCCAGATTGAATCCGGTGGCGGTTTGCACCAGCGAATCAAAACCGCGTCGCTGGGCCCACGGGCCCTGTTCTCCATACGCCGACAGCGACACCACGACAATGCCCGGCCGCCGCGCGGCCAGCGCCTGGGGGCCGTAACCCAAGGCCTCCAGGCCACCCGGGCGGTAGCCCTGTACGAAGACATCGGTGTTGGAGACCAGCGCATCCATGGCCCGCTTGTCGTCCTGTTCGTGCAGGTCCAGGTGGCACGACAGTTTGCCGCGGCTGGTCTCGGCAATCAGGCCGATGTTGGGCAAGTGCGGAGAGTTGACCAGCAGCACGTCAGCACCCAACGCGGCCAGGGACCGACCCGCCACCGGGCCGGCCACGATGCGGGTCAGGTCCAGTACACGCAGGCCCGTCAACGGAAGCTGATCGGCTCGCAGCTCGGGCAATGCCAGCGGCGGGGCATCCCCTATGCGTTCCAGTGTCAGCAACGGCTGTGCCGCCACCGCCTGGGCGTGGGGATGCATATCCCATTCTGCAAATCTGCGCACTGCCGCGACCACCAGGCCGCGCTCGGCCGCCGCCTGCTCAAAGTCCAAGGCCTTCCAGCTGCGCAGCGCGCGCTGGGCATCCTCGCGTTGCGCGGTCGCGCTGGAGAGCCCCAGCAAGGCCAACGCGCCATCGCGGTGGTGGGCAAAGTTGGCATGCACGCGCACCCAGCCATCGGCGCAGGCGTACAGGCCCGAGAACGCGTCCCATGGGTCGAGAACTTGTCCGTTCACGCTGAACCATCCCTCGCACTCCAGAGCCGCGTGCAGCATGTCAACACCCACGCGCTGGCGCGGCTGCCCTCGTGCATGGCCCAGCTCGCATGCCGCCAATGCCGCGGCCGCAATACTGGTTTGGGCCGCCGTGCCAACGGCAAACGACGAGGGCAGCACGGGGTCTGCACCGGATAAATCCACCCATTCCAAGGCCTGTGGTGGCAGCCCGCCCAGGGACCAAATACGGGAGAGGTTTGCGTTGGCGTCCATGGCAGCTATTATCCCGGCGATCCCAACTGAAAGCATGCACCATGGCGCACCCCGCACCGGCTGACCTCTACCCCACGCCCTATGAACGCGGCAACCAGAACCAGACCACGCAGTGGACTGAGTGCATTGCTTTCTATGAACGGCTTGCCGCAGACTTCCCCCGCACATTGCACTTTTTCCAGATGGGTGTGGCGGACAACGGTCTGCCGCTGCACGCGGGCATTGTCAGCGGCGATGGCGCTTTCGACCGTGCGCAGATCAAGGCCGATGGCCGGCCGGTGTTCTTCAACAACAACGGTATCCATCCCGGTGAGCCCGAGGGCATTGATGCCTGCATGGCGCTGGTGCGGGACTTTTGCACCCAGCCTGAACGTTTGGCGGCGCTGGGCAACACCGTGTTTTTGTTCATACCCGTCTACAACGTTGACGGCTGCACCAACCGGCAGTCCACATCGCGCGTGAACCAGTTGGGCCCGGAGCAGTTTGGCTTTCGTGCCAACGGACGCAACCTGGACCTGAACCGCGATTTCATCAAATGCGACAGCCTGGCGGCGCAGGCCTTCAATACCTTTTTCACCGCCTGGGACCCGGATGTGATGGTCGATACGCACACGTCTAATGGCGCTGACTACCAGTACACGATGACGCTGATCAACACCCAGACCGACAAGCTGGGCGGCGGGTTGGGGAGCTTCCTGCGCGACACCATGCTGCCGGACATTTACCGCGCCATGGCAGAACGCGGCTGGCCTACCTGCCCGTATGTGAATCCCATACGTGCCACTCCAGACGATGGCATAGAGGACTTTCTGGAGGTCCCGCGTTTCTCCACCGGCTATGCGGCCCTGCACCACTGCATAGGCTTCATGCCCGAGACGCACATGCTCAAGCCCTTTGCGGACCGCTATGCGTCGATGCGCACGCTGGTCGAGGTGGTGCTGGCATTTACCGTCAGCCATGCCGCGCAGATCCAGAACCTGCGCCGTGCCGCGCGCGCCGGCGCCAGCACGCAGCGCCGCTGGCCGCTGCTATGGCAGCCCGACACCAGCCGCCCCGCTGCATTTCGTTTCAAGGGCTATGCGGCGGTGCACCGCCCCAGTGTGCTGGGCGCGTACAGCCGCCTGGCGTATGACCGCAGCCAGCCCTGGGAGCGCGACATCCCCTGGTACAACCGCTGTGTGCCGACGCTGGAGGTCGACACGCCGAAGTGGTATTTGATTCCGCAAGCCTGGCGCGAGGTCATTGAACGGCTGCAATGCAATGGCGTGGTGGTGCAGCGGCTGGCGTCGGACCAGACGCTGCAGGCACAGGTCTATCGCATCGTCAACGTCGTGTCGCGTGCGCAGGCCTATGAAGGCCATCTGTTCCATGACGCGGTGGAGGTCAGCCAACACACCGAAAGCATCCAAGCCCACGCGGGCGACGCCGTCGTCGATCTGGCCCAGCCCAACGCCCGCTACGCCGTCGAGACCTTGGAGCCGCAGGCGCACGACAGTTTTTTCCGCTGGGGTTTTTTCAACAGCATTCTTGAAAAAAAGGAAGCGTACTCAGACTATGTGTTCGAGGATACGGCGCTGGAGATGCTGCAGACAGAGCCCGAACTGCGCGCGCGTTTTGATGCATGGAAGCAGGCGTTTCCCGCGCGGGCCGCCAAGCAGGAGGATGTGCTGGATTTCATTTTCTCTCACGGCCAGCGCTTCCACGAGCCCGAGTGGCGCCGCTATCCCGTTGTGGGATTGTCCGAAGTCAAACTCGGTGAAGACTGCTAGGAGTAGCATGCAGATATTGCAGTTGGTCCTACCTGGAGAATTACCATGGCAAAGAAAATTCCGGCACCCCCTGTGGTTGAGGAAGCGCCAGACGTTGGAGAGGAAGAGTTGACCGAAGTGGACATGGGCTCCGTTATCTTGCGGCCCGACGGATACCACTGGCAGGGCCCCGATGGGAAGCAGGAATTCGGCCCGTTTGAAACGCTGGAGGCCGCGTTGGCCGATATGGGCGCCGTCGATGAGGAAACCTCGGAGCCCGGCGAGTCGTTGCAGGAGGCGGAAGACGAGATAGGAATTGCCGACTGGGTCGACCCCGACACCGGCGAGCTGGCCGAAGGACAGTCCTCGCCGCGGTTTCACGACGAGTGAAGAGCTATTTAGCGGCCGCACGCCCGCAGTCGCTGTCTTTTCCAGGTCCTGGGTCCACCAGCGGAATCAGTGCGAGTGCGGGATTGACCAGGCCCAGGGTCAAGGCCCCCAGCGCCCGGACCGCGACGCGGCCCTTGTCCACGCCCACACTGGGTTGGGCAAAGCTGCCGCGGATGTAAATCGGACTGCGCAGCGCCAGCGGGCTGGTGTTCTTGGTTTTTTGGTTGAGTGTGAGTGCCAGTGTTTCCTGCGCCAGGTCGATCTGGCCGCTGCCGATCAACGTGGTGACCGCCGTGTCGAAAACCAGCGTGTCGGCCTGCATGACGCCGTTGCGGACCGAGAAACGCGCCTGGCCACAGCGCAACGCGATCCGCTTGTCGCCCGTCATGGTCAGTCCCATGATTTCCCACAAGTGCAATCCGGCTTTTTCCATCATCAACTGGCTGACTTCCCCATGGGCAATGTCCAGTTTCGCCTGGCCGGTGCTGGTGGCCAGCATGCCGGCGATGGAGCTGCCACTGCCAGACAGGTTGAAGGTGCCGTTGATTTCGCCGATGGTGGCCTGGTTCAACACCAGATCCGGAAACAGACCGGACAGCAAGACCTTGCGCACCTCGGCCTGGGCTTTGGCTTTGATGGGCTGGCTGCTCCCGTCCAGCGACACCTGTGCCTGCACACGGCCGCCGGCCACGCCAACGTCGAGTGGGTCCAGCGTCAGAACGGCGTCGCGCAGCTGGATGTGCACGGAAAGATCGTTCAAAGGCAGTGCCGTGGCACGGCGAAGGTGTTGGGCCTGCAGGCGCACGTCCGCGTCCATGCTGGTCCAGCGGTCGGTCTTGAACGCCACATCGGGTAACACTTTCTTTTGCTGGCTTGCAGCAACCGGCATCGGGGCGCTGCTCGCGCTGCGCACGCCAATGGCCGGCGCCAGGTCGCCGAGGTCGAGCATCTTCGACGCCAACTGGGCAGTCAATGCGGGGCGCTTGCCTCCCGTGACCACTTGGGCCGTGCCCGCGATATCACTATTGCCGATGCGCCCGGTAAATGCTTCGTAGCGCCAGCGCTCGCCGCTGTGCACCAACTGCCCCCGAATAGCGTAGGGATGGGTTGCCGGCGCGGGAATACCAAACAACGGGTACAGCTGCTCCAGGCTGTCGCCGCGCACTGCGACGTTCATGTTGACGGCCGAACGACTGACGAGTCCGGTGACGGTTCCCAAAGCCTGGATGCGGGTGCGACCAATCGTGGTGTCAATGTCCAGCGGGTAGGGTGTACTTTCATCGCGCAGTGCCAGAACCGGCCCTCCCGTTCCCTTGGCGTCGAGTGACAAGCCCCGCAAATGCCCCTTGGCGCGAAACGTGGTGCCCGGCGTGTCTGCGAGGGTTGAAATCTCGGCGCGAATGTGGGTTTTGGACGCAAGGTCGTCGAATCCCAGTACGCCCTGGTCCAGCGTCAACTGGCCCATGCGGATGCGGGCGGCTTCATCGGTCTGGTGAACGTCGAGCAGCCAGTTCTTTTGGCCCTGAGCGGTTTGCTCCAGAAAGACCACGGGCCTGAGCAGGTGCACCGTGGGGAACAGGAGTTCGCCTTGCAGCAACTGCCGCAAGTCGAGGGTGATGTCAACCGCGTCGGCGGTCACCATCTGCGGTTCCTGTGCCCAAGGCGGATTGGCAAAGGTTACGGCGTCCGCCTGAATCCGTGGCCAGGGCCAGCCCAAGTGCAGCGACAAATCTCCCTTGATCACCAGAACGCGGCCGGTCTTTTGCTCGGCCCAGTGTTCGATGGGGCCGCGCAACCAGTTCCAGCCAAAGAGGGCCAGCACCAGCGTCATCACGACAAAGGGCGCGGCCAGCGTTGCGGCGATCCAGAGATAAATGCGGTTCCGCGTCATGGCGCCATTGTTCCGGGCTGCGGCTCTGACTTCTGTACGCCGACGTACAGAAGAACGTGGGCTTTTCATCTAGTCTTTGGCTTCACACCAAGGACACTCCCATGATCACTTCTCACTTTGCCGTGCACCGCTGCGTGCTGACTTTTGTCGGTACGTTGATTGCTACAGGCGCCGCGCTGGCGGGCCCATCCAGCTCCGCAGCCGACGCGCAGGCGCGCTACCGGCAGGAGATGGCACTCTGCAACAGCGGGCAATCCAGTCAATCTCTGGAAACCTGTCGTACCGAGGCGCGCAACGCCTATGCAGAAGCCCGACGCGGCGGCTTGAACGACGCGCCGGACCAGTACACGCGCAACGCGGTACAGCGCTGCGCAGAGTTCAAGGGCGATGAGCGCAGCGCCTGCGATGCGCGGGTGCTCAGCCCCTCGCGCATCGAGGGGAGCGTTGAAGCCGGTGGCATTCTGCGCGAGAGCACCATCACCGTTCCGGTCCCGCCCCAATGAACTGAAAGCGCGGTTGTACCCCGCAGAAAGTCGTAGACTCTGCTGAACCGCTGGCCGGCGGCTGTTTTACCAGAGGGATGGGTACTTCTATGCGCACGCAACGCTTCGTCATTTCGTTTATCGCCGTCACGCTCAGCTTGCTGATGACAGGCTGCATGGAGACGGCGCCCAAGGCCAACCCGGAGCCGCAAGCTGCGGCCACATCGGGGGCTCCAGCGTTCGGCAATCCGTCGCCGACGGCAGGCAGTTCCACGTCGGCCAAGGCCAATGCCGCCGCCGATGCCGCTGCGTACAAGGAAGTCGAATACAAGAACATCAAGAAGAAGGGACCGGCCCTGATCGTGATCCCGGGTGACATCAAGAGCGCCCACGCCACGTTCACGCAAAAGTTTTCGCCCAACAATATTGCCGACTTCGGCGAGCTGGAACTGTCGCAGGCCAACTTCACGGTGCTGGAGCGCGCCAATCTGGGCCGCTTGCTGAACGAAATCACGCTGGCCTACAACCTGGGCAATGTGGCGGCGGCGCGCAAGACCATGCAGGTCGGCAAGCTCAAGACCACCAAATGGATCGTCAAGTTCGACATCCTCAAGGCCGAACAGATTGCATCGAACACCAAGGGCTTTGACGGCCGAGCCATTGGCGGCCTGATCAGCAACCTGTCGGGTAGCCGGGCAGGGTCGGCGACCGGGCAGGTGGTCGGCTCGGTGCAGACCGGTGAGGCCAGCGGTGTCTGGCTGGTGGGCATGCGCTACAAGATCATGAACGCCAACACCACCGAGCAGGTAGCTCAGGGCTACAAGGAGCTCAAGATGGAGGTGGGCGCCACGAGCACCAGTGTGATGGGAGTGTCCGAAAGCGCCAAGGGCGGTGTGGGGCTGGACACCATGGTGCAGCGCCTGGTGCAGACGGCCGTGTGGGACATTGACGCCAAGTACAAGTAGACCGTTGGCGGGGTCAGCAGCTATTTGATTTTGCCGGTCGCGCCGTAGCGCCGCGCAATGGCGTCGATCTTGCCGTCGCGCCGCAGCTTGTGGACGGCGTCCTGCAATTTGGTGGCCAGCGCGGGGTCCGAGTCGAGATTGAGCGCGAAGTAGTAGGCGCCTTCGTCGCTGAGTTTCATGCGTTTGACAACTGCCGCTGGAGCCAGCGCAGTCTGGCGCAAATTCCATTGCATGGAGACCTCGGTGTCAACCATGGCATCCACCCGGTGGGATTCCAGTAGCCGCAGCACGTCGGCGTTGCAGCTCTGCAGAACCAGTGCCGATTGCGGAATGCCGGCCGCGATCAGGTCCTGGGCGGCCGCCTCGTCGCGCACCACACCAATCGGGTGTTTTGCCAGATCCGCAAAGTCCTGAATATCTTTCTCCAGCTCCTGGCGCACGTACACCCAAGTGGTTCGGGGCAATACGGGTCCTATCCAGGTGAAGGCTTGCTCGCGCGACGGTTTGCGCGCCGTGGTGTAGACCACGGTGTTGGGCGTGCGGCTGGCGGTCTTGTAGGCGCGGGCCCAGGGAACCATGTGAATCTCACAGTCCAGCTTGGCGACTGTGCAGGCGGCGCGCAG
Source organism: Rhodoferax sp. (assembly GCA_030645355.1). Taxonomy (GTDB): domain Bacteria; phylum Pseudomonadota; class Gammaproteobacteria; order Burkholderiales; family Burkholderiaceae_C; genus Allorhodoferax. The sequence continues at coordinate 25,438 of JAUSNJ010000081.1, forward strand.
GACATCGGTGGCGATGCCCTTGATCTCGCCGCCCTCCGAGTAGTTATACGGCGGCCACTCTTCGGTATAGGCCGTCAAATCCGCCCCAAAGGCAGACAGCGTTGTCAACAGTGCCAAAGCGATCGCCTGCGTGGTGCGGGATGCCAGGGTGTGTTTCTGTGTCACGTCTATTCGCTTTAATTGCCATCATAGCGGGGGTGTATGACCGCCGGTCAGTGCCTTGATTTTCCGGTACAGCGAGCGCTCGCTGATCCCCAGCGCCGCCGCCAGTTCCGCTCGGCTCCCGGTGTGGCTGGCCAGCACCTGCTGCAGCGTTGGCTTGGGAGCAACAGGGGGTCTGCGTCCCGTCTGCAGGGACTGCAGCACATGCCCCTGCTGGATCACATCGCCGTCGCACAGCAGCGTGGCACGCTCCAACAGGTTGCGCAGTTCGCGCACATTGCCGGGAAAGTCGTGTGCCTGCAGCAGGGCCAGCGCATCTGGCGCCAGACTCAGGCGGCGTTTGGGCGCGACGCGCAGCAATAGCGCATCCGCCAGCAGCGCAATGTCCTCGCGCCGCTCGCGCAGGGCGGGCAAGCGGATGGGGAAGGTGCTGATGCGGTAGTACAGGTCTTCGCGGAAGCGCCCATCCAGCACCATGGCGTCCAAGTCGCGGTGGGTGGCCGCGACGACGCGGATGTCGGCGTGCCGCAACTCGGTGCTGCCCACGCGCCGGTAGGTTCCGCTTTCCAGCAGGCGCAGCAGCTTGACCTGCATGCTCAAGGGGATGTCGCCCACCTCGTCCAGAAACAGCGTGCCGCCACTGGCCGCTTCCACCAGGCCGCCCTTGCTGGCCGTGGCGCCGGTGAAGGACCCGCGTTCATGGCCAAACAATTCGGACTCGAACAGGTTTTCCGGCAGGCTGGAGCAGTCCACTACCACCAGGGGCTGGTGCGCGCGCGTACTGGCCTGGTGGACGGCCTGGGCCACCAGTTCCTTGCCGCTTCCGGACTCACCCAGCAGCAGCACCGCCGCCTGCGAGGGGGCCACGCGGGCCACCAGTGCCAGCATGCGCTGGAAGGCCGGGGCACGCCCTATCAGGCTTTGTGCTTCGGGTTGGCCATGGGCCACCTTCAGGGGCTCCATCCGCTCGACAAAAAAAGCCTGTGCACCGCTGGCGTCGCGCAGCGGCGAGAGTTCAATGTTGACGTATTCCTCGCCCTTGGGCGTGTGGTGCAGGTGCAAAACCCGCTCGCGCTGACCCGACGTACGGGCCATGGCCAGCGGGCAGGATTCGCCGGCCTGGTCGCAGGGCACGGCAAAGTGGTGCGACACCTCGTAGCAGGTGCGCCCCACCACGCTGCGCTCGGGGCTGAACTGGCGCCGGTACGCGGCGTTGGCCGCCAGGATGCGGTACTGCGCGTCGAACAGGATGTGCGGCTCGGCCAGGCCTTCCAGATAGGAAACCAGCTCGGGCAAGGGTTTGGAGGAGGGTTCTTTCATACTAGGTGCAGTGTAGGCACAAGCTGCCAATTGTCTGCCAAAGACTGACAGTTGTCTGCCACTTTGGCAGATACCAGCTGCGAACCCTGTCGCCCCGGGATCGCCGCTGCGCTGTAAGCTATTGAATTTAAAAGAATCTTTAGAATTCTGTGGGTGGCATGGTTCTTGTTAATAAGCATGTGTTTCTCTTTGTTGAATCACTCTGGTACCGAACCCCCATGACCCATGCACCCGCGCTTCCTGGCATTGCTTCCCTGGCTGATGGCGGCGGCGGGGGCGATGGCGCACGTCGCCGCGTATTGCTGCTCACCGCGGCCACGGCGGGCGTAGGCATGGCGGTCACTGCGGTGCCCTTCGTTTCGAGCTTTGCACCCAGCGAACGGGCGCGCGCCTCGGGTGCCAGTGTCGAGGTTGATATTGCGGATATTCCCCCGGGTGGCATCAAGACCGTGGAGTGGCGCGGTAAACCAGTATGGATCATGCGGCGCACGCCAGAGATGCTGGCTGGCATGGCTACGCTGGATAGTCGCCTGGTCGACCCGCAATCCAGGCGCGAGCAGCAACCCGCCTATGCCCGCAACGCGCAGCGCTCGGTCAAGCCTGAGGTTTTTGTAGGGGTCGGAATCTGCACCCACCTCGGTTGTTCACCCAATCCGGTGCCGTTAGGCTCGAGCAACCCGAGTGTGGGTAATGACTGGATGGGCGGATTTTTTTGCCCGTGCCATGGCTCGACCTTCGATCTGGCGGGGCGCGTGTTCCAGAACAAGCCCGCGCCTACCAACCTGGAGGTGCCGCCTCACAAATATTTGAGCGACAGCCGGCTGTTGATTGGCGAAGACGACACGGGCGTCGCCTGAGGTTTCAGATGTACTTTCGAATCCTGCACGACGAATCCACTGGCGAGGTCAGCTATTTGCTGGCCGACGCCGACGCGCGCGAGGCCGTGCTGATTGACCCGCGTGGGCGCGACCTGCCGTTGCTGCAATCCCTGCTGGCGGAGCGCGAACTGCGCCTGCGCTGGGTGCTGCGCACGCACCAGCACGACACCCTGGCGCCGGATCAGCACGCTCAACTGGCACGTCTTGCGGCACCCATCGTGCAGGGGAAAGCGGCGCCGGGTGTGCACGGCGCGGCGCATGGCGATATGCTGCCCTTTGGCGATGAAGTCATCGGCGTGTTGGCCACGCCGGGGCACACGGCGAGTTGTTTGAGTTTTACCTGGCGTGATCGAATGTTTTGTGGTGGCTTGCTGGCCGTGGATGCCTGCCCCTACCAGCCCACGCCCGCGGTGCCCGAGGCCCTGTGGGATAGCGTGCGCCAGCAGGTGTTTCCCTTGCCAGACGAGACACTGCTATTTGCCGGTCATGGTCGCCGCGCACGGGCGGTGAGTACGGTGCTGGAGCAGCGGCGTTGGCATCCGTTGTTCGCGGGCCTGTCCCGCGATGAATTCCTGGCGCGGGTCGCCGCCTTGCCCTCAACGCATGAACGATAAGGACGTCTTGATGAACACCCGGGAAACCGAACACTTGGAAACGCCGTACGAACGGCTGGGCGGCGCGCTGGGCATCCAGCGGCTGGTCCACCGCTTCTATGCGCTGATGGATGAGCTGCCCGAGGCCTACACCGTGCGCAGCATGCACCCTGAGGACCTCAAGGGCAGCGAGGAAAACCTGTTTGACTTTTTGTCGGGCTGGTTTGGGGGGCCATCCCTGTACATCGAGAAGAAAGGGCATCCGCGCCTGCGCATGCGCCACAGTCCGTATGCTGTGGGCCTGGCGCAGCGGGACGAGTGGATGCTGTGCATGACCCAGGCGCTGACCGAACAGGTGGCCGACGAGCCCTTTCGCACCAAGCTGATCGACACCTTCGCGCAGATGGCCGACCACATGGTCAACCGCGCCAGCCATTGAGTAACCCAAGGAAGAATCCGTGAACAAGCAGACTGAAAAGGGCCGCGTCGTCATCCCCATCGCGCCGTCGCCCGACAAGGGGCCGATAGAGCCACCGCCAGGCGCCGACGCCGAGTTGGTGTCGCTGTACCAGGCGCACCAGAAGATCTACCCGCGCAGCGTGACCGGGCTGTTCTCCAAATGGCGCTGGATCATGGTCTGGGTCACCCAGATCATCTTTTACGGCCTGCCCTGGCTGGAATGGGGCCAGCGCCAGGCGGTGCTGTTTGACCTGGGCGCACGGCGCTTCTACATTTTCGGGCTGGTGTTGTACCCCCAGGACTTCATCTACCTGACCGGCATCCTGGTGATCTCGGCCTACTCGCTGTTCCTGTTCACGGCGGTGGCCGGGCGTCTGTGGTGCGGCTACGCCTGCCCGCAGACGGTGTACACCGAAATCTTCCTGTGGCTGGAGAAGCTGGCCGAGGGAGACCGCTCCGCCCGGATGCGCCGTGACGCAGCGCCCTGGACGCTGGAGAAGTTCGGCCGCAAGGCGGGCAAGCATGCGATGTGGCTGTCGGTAGCCCTGGTGACTGGCTTCACCTTTGTGGGCTACTTCACGCCCATCCACACCCTGGTGGGCGAATTTGCACGCTGGGACCTGGGCTCCTGGGAAATCTTCTGGACCTTCTTCTACGGTTTTGCCACCTATGGCAATGCCGGATTCATGCGCGAGCAGGTCTGCAAATACATGTGCCCCTACGCCCGCTTCCAGAGCGCCATGTTCGACAAGGACACGCTGATCGTGTCCTATGACGTGGAACGTGGCGAGCCCCGTGGTGCGCGCTCCAAAAAGGCCGACCCCGTGGCGCTGGGATTGGGCGCTTGCGTGGACTGCAGCCTGTGCGTGCAGGTCTGCCCCACCGGCATCGACATCCGCAAGGGCCTGCAGTACGAGTGCATAGGCTGCGGTGCCTGCGCCGACGTGTGCGACACCGTGATGGACAAGGTCGGCTACGCCCGCGGGCTGGTCAAGTACTCGACGCAGAACGCCATGAACCAGCACTGGACGCAGTCCCAGACCCTGCGCCATGTGCTACGACCCCGGGTGCTGGTGTACACGGCCATTCTGGGCGTGGTGGTCACCGCGATGGCCGTGAGCCTGACGCTGCGCATTCCCTTCAAGGTGGACGTGGTGCGCGACCGTGGCGCCCTGGCCCGCATTGCCGACGGTGGGCGCATCGAGAACGTGTTTCGCCTGCAGATCATGAACGCCACCGAGGCCACCCAGCAGTTCCACATTTCGGTGACGGGCATGCCGGATCTGCAGGTGGTGTCCGAGAACGACATCGAGATTGCGTCCACCCAGGCGCGCTGGGTTGCCGTGCGCGTGCAGGGGCCGATGGAGGGCGCCCAACCGGGCTCCCACACCATCCACTTCGAGATTGCCGCGAAGAGCGACATCGGCAAACTGGTTGAGAAGGCCGCCTTCATCGTGCCGCGCTGACCCACTAACATGGCCGCCATGACCTTCTGGGACCAACGATTTTCCGAGCCGGGCTACAAGTACGGCCTTGAGCCCAACGCCTTCCTGCGTGAGCAGGCCGCACGCATGGCACCGGCCAGCCGCGTGCTGGTTCCCGGCGACGGCGAGGGGCGCAACGGCGTCTGGCTGGCCGAACAGGGCCACCGCGTCACGTCCGTGGACTATTCCGTTGTGGGCCTGCAGAAGGCTCAGGCGCTGGCCGCCAGCCGCGGTGTGGCACTGACCACCGAGCTGGCGGATCTGGCCGATTGGGCGCCCGCAGCTGGAACGCTGGATGCGGTGGTGCTGGTCTACACCCACCTGCCCGGCGCCTTCCGCCAAGCCGCGCACCGGCGCCTGGCGCTGGGCCTGCGCGCGGGCGGCTGGATGGTGATGGAGGCCTTTCACCCAGAGCAACTCGCCCACAACAGTGGTGGCCCCAAGGATGTAGACATGCTGTACACGCCCGAGGCGCTGGACACAGACTTTGCCGGGTGGTTGCGCTGCGAGATGTCCTGGCACGGCGAGATCCGGTTGTCGGAAGGGCCAGGTCACCAGGGGCTGGCCCATGTGACCCGCTGGCTGGGTCAGCGGCTATAAGTAAAACAGGTTGCTAGCCCTCGTGAATACTGACTGACTAGCTATTGATTTGATAGTAAATTAACAAGGAGCAATGTATGAAAACAGCCCACGACCTCGTAGCGGCCGCCAAAACCCGGGTACAGGAAGTCGCCCTGGACCAAGCCGAGCAAGCCATTCGCGAAGCCGACGTGCTGGTGGATGTGCGCGAGGCCGACGAATTTGCCGCCGGCCATTTGGGCGGCGCCGTGCACATCTCACGCGGCATGCTGGAGTTCAAGTTCAGCGCCAACCCGGCCCTGCAGCCGCGTGACCTGAAGATCGTGCTGTACTGCAAGACCAGTGGCCGTGCCGCGTTGGCCGCGGCCGTGTTGCACGACATGGGTTACCTGAACGTGCAGTCCATCGCCGGTGGTTTTGACGCCTGGGCGGCCGCGGGCAAGCCCGTTGCCAAACCCGAAGTACCGTCATTCGACTGAAGCAATTTGTTGGACAGGGCGTGGCTTCAGGTGGATGCCGGCCAGCATGCAGCGCACTGAGCCGCCTGCCCGTTCGATGGTCGGCACCTCCAGCGCCAGTAGCGAGACGCTGCGCTCCAGGGCTGCGATTTGTTCGCGGGTCAGCGCGCGCAGCGCGCGTGACGACAGCGCCAGCAGCCGGCCCTGGCGGCTCTGCAGCTCCAGTGCATTGCCGGCAAATTCACCAATCTGCGCGGCCGTCAGTTCGATCAGCGCACGGCCGTTTTCGGTGAGGCGCTGGCGCACTTCAGTGCGCCGCTGCGCGTCGGTGATCAGGTCAAAACCAGCCATGGCAAAGTCGGTCCCAATGCACATCAGCACATTGGTGTGGTAGACCGCCCGGCCGCCGGCGTCGGCCGCGTCAAACAGCATGGGCTCGTAGTTGAAGTGGGTGCAAAACCGCTCCAGCGCCAGCGGGTCGGCCCGGTTCGAGCGGGCCACGTAGGACACGCGGTCGATGTGGTCCAGCACCATGGCGCCCGTGCCCTCCAGGTACGCATGGTCCTGCTCCAGCCCCGAGTAGTCGATGACGTCCTGCACGCGGTAGTGCTGTTTCAGGCCGTCGATGATGTCCCACCGCCGCTCGCGCTGGCGGCTGGGCGTGGCCATCGGAAAGATGGCGACATGGCCGCCGGCGTGGGTGGAGAACCAGTTGTTGGGGAACACGGCGTCGGGCGTGGCGGTGCCGGTGTCTTCAAACAGATGCACCCGCACCCCGGCGTCCTGCAATTGGCGCACCATGGTGCTGACCTCGGCATGAGCCGCGGCGGCCGTATCCGCCTGGGTTGCGGCGGCATCACTCTTCTGGAAGGCGTTGTCCGCCAGCGTGTCCGGGTTGGAGCGAAATGCATGCGGGCGCACCATCACCACGGCGGCCGGCGCCTGGGGTGAATACGGGGCGGTCACGCCGTCACTACCGGCGTTGCCTGTCCCGCAGCCTTGACCGTAGCCGGGGCAGATACGGGGCGGATCAACTGGTACAGGTCCTTGGGGTTGTCCAGTTCGGGGATCAGCGGGATGGTGTTGCCGATGTCCAGGGAGCGGGCCAGATCGTGCACATAGCGCAGGGCCGAGAAATCCTCCATCGCAAAGCCCACCGAGTCGAACAGCGTGATCTGGTCGCTGCGTTCACGGCCCACCGCCTGTCCGCACAGCACCCGCCACAACTCGGTGACGGCAAATCCGGCGTCCATTTGCTGCAGGTCGCCCTCGATGCGGGTCTGCGGCTCGTATTCCACAAACACGCTCGCGGCGTGCAGTACATCGGCGTGTAGCTCGGTCTTGCCCGGGCAGTCGCCGCCAACGCCGTTGATGTGCATGCCAGGCTCCAGCATGTCGGGCGTGAGGATGGTGGCATTGGTCTTGTCGGCGGTGACCGTGGTCACGATGTCGCAACCGCGCACGGCCTCGGCCGTGCTTTCGCACTTCACCAGGCGCAGGCCGGCCGCGTCGGGGTTGTTCTGCAAGTTGCGCAGCAGCTTGGCCGTGGCCTGGGCATCCACATCGAACAGGCGAATCTCGGTAATGCCCACCAGGTGGTGAAAAGCCAGGGCCTGGAACTCGCTTTGCGCGCCATTTCCAATCAACGCCATGACGCGGCTGTTGGGCCGGGCCAGCGCCTGCGCCGCCACGGCCGACGTGGCCGCGGTGCGCAGCGCGGTGGTCAGGGTCAGCTCGCTGATCAGCAGCGGGAAGCCGCTGGCTACATCGGCCAGCACGCCAAAGGCCATCACCGTGGACAAGCCTTTGGCCGTGTTCTTGGGGTGGCCGTTGACGTATTTGAAGGTGTAGGTGCTGGCATCGGCAATGGGCATCAGCTCGATGACGCCGTCCGGCGAATGGGCCGCCAGCCGGGCCGACTTGTCAAAGCTCTTCCAGCGCAGGAAGTCCTGCTGGATGTAGCGGGCCAGGCCTTGCAGCGTAGTGGCCAGGCCGGTGCGGCTGACCATGCTGGCGATTTCTTGCGGGCTTAGAAACAGCGTTTGATTGGGGGTAGTAGGTGGTGTTGTCATGGTCGGTCTCCGTTACAGAGAAGTATGGTTTTCCGTTCAAACAACCACAATCGTCAACAATGTATAGAAATAGGTAACTTATTGGCGTTATGGCATGTTAAATTGCCATAATGGATGAAATCGACCACAAACTGATGTCGCTGCTGCGCCAGGACGCGCGCCTGAGCGTGGCCGCGCTGGCGGCCAAATTGCGGGTGTCGCGTGGCACGGTGACCAACCGCATCCGCCGTCTGGAGGATGACGGCGTCATCGTCGGCTACACCGTGCGTTTGCGCCCGGACGTGCAGCACAACGCCATCAAGGCCTGGATGAGCATTGCCGTCGATGGCAACCAGACCCGCACCGTGATTGCCGCCCTGCTGGGTGAGCCCGGCGTGGCCACGCTGCACGACACCAATGGCCGCTGGGATCTGCTGGCAGAATTGCGGGCCGAAACCCTGCAGGAGCTGGCCAAGGTGCTGGAGCGCATCCGCTTGCTCAAGGGCATCAGCAACACCGAGACCAGCATCCACCTGGAGACGTTCCGGGTTTCGTGACGCGGCACACCTGTCGGCCACCCTTTTGACATCTGGAGAGATTTGACATGCACACCGCAAAGCCCATCACGCTTCATGGAAAGCCCCTTGGCAGCGGGCGTTTCCCCGCGCTCTGCACCCCGCTGGTCGGGCGCAGCCGAGCACGCATTCTGGAAGAGGTGGCCTGTGTGGTGGCCCTGCAGCCAGACCTGCTGGAGTGGCGGGTGGATTTCTTCGATGGCATTGGCAACACGGCCGACGTCGTGGCACTGGCCGGCGAGATTCGCCAGGCCGCAGCGGGCATCCCGCTGCTGTTCACGCGGCGCTCCATCCGCGAGGGCGGCGAGCCCATCGCCCTGGGGGAAGACGACGTGGTGGCCCTGGTTGAAGCGGTCTGCACCAGCGGCTTCGTGGAGCTGGTGGACTTTGAGATGAACAACGACCCCGAGCACATCGCCCGGGTCCGAGCGGCCGCCCATGCCCACGGCGTGGCGCTGGTGCTGTCGTACCACAACTTTCAGTCCACCCCCGCGCAGGAGGTGCTGTGCCAGCGCTTTGCGCAAGCCAAGAGCCTGGGGGCCGATGTCGCCAAGATTGCGGTCATGCCACAGCGCCTCGAAGATGTGCTCAGCGTGTTGGGCGCGACGCTGGCGTCCAGCCAGACGTTGGACATTCCGCTGGTCAGCATGTCGATGGGTGGTTATGGCGCGTTGACCCGCCTGTTTGGCTGGACCTTTGGTTCGGCCATGAGCTTTGTCGTGGGGGCAGGCACCTCCGCGCCGGGGCAGGTCCCTATCGCCGACATGAACGCGGTGCTGGAGATCATGCAACGGTCCCTGGCTTCCAGAGCCGCACAAGCGGTCGATTAACCCGGCAGCGCCGCTGCCAGCCGCGTGCCGGACCTGTCAATAGCCTGTTTAGGCTACGGCCTTAGGCCAATCTGGTTCTATCGTTGATGCGCGTGCGTCCCTAACATGGAACCATTCCGTTCCATCGAAGGAGATACTTATGAACACCCCCATCAGCCACCCTGCCAAACGCGGCGTCGCGCTCGCCGCCCTGGTACTGGCGGCACAGCTGGCGACCGCCGCAGACCCCACCAGCACAGTCACACTGGTGGGTCGCGCCGTGCCCGACATCGCCAACCTGCCCGCCGGCCCGCAGCGTGATTTGGTCGAGTATGGCAAGCAACTATCCGAGCGCACCTTCGCCCATATCGGCCCGGAGGTCGCCAACCAGAAGCTGCGCTACGCCGGCAACAACTTGGCCTGCGTTTCCTGCCACGAAGCCAGCGCCACCAAACCCTTCGCCATGCCCTGGGTTGGCGTGAGCGCGACTTTCCCGCAGTACCGCGGCCGCGAAGACGACATCAGCACGGTGGAAGAGCGGGTCAACGGCTGCATGGAGCGCAGCATGAACGGTAAAGCCCTGCCGCTGGACTCGCGCGAGATGAAAGCCTTCACTACCTACATCGCCTTTCTGTCAAAGGACGTGCCAATTGGCGCCACAGTCCAAGGCGCGGGCACGGTGCAGAGCAAGATGCCCAACCGCCGCGCTGACGTCACGGCTGGGGCCACTGTTTACGCAGCCAAGTGTGCGGTCTGCCACGGTGTTGACGGCCAGGGCACGCGCGTCGGCAAGGCTGGCGATGCGCAGGGCTACACCTTCCCGCCACTGTGGGGGCCGGACAGCTTCAACACCGGAGCGGGCATGAACCGTCTGGCGATGGCGGCGCGATTCATCAAGCACAACATGCCCTTGGGTACCAGCCACGACGCCACCCAGCTGAGTGACGACGAGGCCTACGACGTCTCGGCCCTGATGGTCTCAAAGCCGCGCCCGGTCAAAGCCAACCTCGAGGTGGACTTCCCCGCACGCTGGAACAAGCCGGTGGATGCTGCCTTCCCGCCCTACCTGGTGGGTACAGCCGACCAGCACAAGTTCGGACCCTTCCCGCCGCTGGCCGACAAGCAGAAACAGATGACCGAGCAGCTAAAGGCACTCGCCGCCGCGGAACGCGCCGCTAAGGCTCCGCCCAGCCGCTGAGCCCGCGGTGCCGCACCTCAGCTGGCATCCAGCCCGGCGGGGTCCGCCCGCAGCAGCACGCGGGCCAAATCGGCGGCGTGACCGCTGCCGATCTTTTCGGTGATGCGCTGTCGGTGCACGTGCACCGTGTTGTCGCTGATGTCCAGGTCACGCGCGACCTCCTTGTTCGACAGGCCCAATGCCAGCAGCCGTGCAACTTTGCGCTCGCGTGGTGAGAGCCGCTCCAGAATGGTCTGCGCTTCCTCTTGACGCACTCGCCGGCGCTGGCGCTCGACACTTGCTTCCACGGCGCGGTTGACCGTGTCCAGAAGTGCCTGCTCCTTGAACGGTTTTTGCAGAAAGTCCAGTGCTCCCCCTTTCATTGCCTGCACGGCCTGTTCGATGTCGCCGTGGCCGGTCATGAACACGATCGGGAATGGCGAGCCGGCCGACACCATCCGGCGTTGCAACTCCAGTCCACTCATGCGCGGCATGCGGATGTCCAGCAGCAGGCAGCCGCCCTGCGGCGCCAGCGCCGGTGTAGCGCCGAGGAAGGCCTCGGCCGACTCATGGCCCACGGCCTCAAAGCCGCATCCTTCGAGCAAAAACAGCAGTGAGCGCAGGAAAACAACATCGTCGTCGACGACATGGATGACTGGCACTGGGGTCGTGTTCATGATGGATTGTCCTTTGCAGAGGTCAAGAGATCTTGGGCAGCTTCCAGCACGGGCAACCAGACCTCGAACACCATGCCGCCGGCATGGCCGATTTCATCAGCCGGACGTGCGCGCAGGGCGCCGCCATGCGCTTCGACGATGGTGCGGCAGATCGGCAGGCCCAGCCCCAAGCCGTCGGGTTTGGTGGTAAAGAATGGCTCGAACAGGTGGGCGCGTTGTTCGTCGGACAGAGTCGGGCCTTCGTCTTGGACCGCGAGGCACACTTGGCCGCTTTGAACGTGCAGCCGACAAAGCAGGGGGGCCGCATCCATGCCGGCGAGTCGGTGTGCGTCCAGCGCGTTTTTCAACAGATTGAGTAGCACCTGCTGGACCTGCAACGCGTCGACCATCACCGCCGCGCCGACGCAAGAGGAGTCGATCTGCAAACGCACTTCGGGCGCATGGGCCTGCAGCCCCCGAAACAGGGCGACCGCCTCGCTTGCCAGTTGGGAGGGATCACAGCGGCGGCGCTGAACCACCCGCTTGCGCGCCAACGCACGGATGCCTTGCAGCATACGGGCCGCGCGTTCAGCCTCAGATCCGATGTCCTGCAGCGCCTGCTTCAGTGCGTCGTCCGCCAGACGCTTTTGCGACACCCGCCGCTGCAAGCTGGCGGTGTAGTTGGCGATGGTGGCCAGCGGCTGATTAAGCTCGTGCCCCAGTGTGGCCGACAGCTCGCCCAGGATAGACAGACGCGAGAGGTGGTCCATCGCCTCTCGGTCCTTCTCCAGTTCACGGGTCAGCTTGTCGCGCTCGTCCAGACTGCGGGTGAGCTCGGCTGTGCTGCGCTTTACAAGCGCCTCCACTCGCAGGGTGTAAAGCATGCCGAGCGCCAGCAGCGCTAGCGCACCGCCGATCACGAACCAGTACCGTCGGGCCAACGCCTCCAGCCGCGTGGCCCGCAGAAATGCGTAGGGCTCGACTTCCAGCGTGCGCAGCACGTCGTGTACGCGCTGGTAGTCGGCTGGCACCGACCAACGGGTCCCTTGGGCGTCCGGTGGCAGCGTCAGCAGGGCCAGCGCCACCTCACGCGCGAGGTCTGGCGGTACATGGGGCGAGGCCGCAAATGCCCATCCGGGGTAAAGCGAGGTGGAGGTCTGGCACGGCAGGCGGCTGTCGGGGCGGGGCGCCACCACCCGCAAGACCCCGGGCTTCAGCCGCCCCTCGCCGATCCAGCGCTCCAGCAGGCAGGTGCGAAGAATCGCCGCGTCGGCCCGCCCCTGCAGTACCGCGTCCAGCACGCGCGTCATCGGGTACCCGGTGAACAGGCGCTCCACATCGCCCGACTCGGCGTCAATCCCCTCGCGGACCCACTCGGCAGCCACGAGCTGGTAACCGCCAAAGGCCTGCTCGGCCACCGCCGCCACGCGCTGCCCCTTGAGGCCCGCCAGCCCTTCGGGCAACGGTCTGTCGGCGCGCACCACTACGGTCGACCCAACGGCGTGGGCTGGATCACCGCCTTCGGCAGCCGTCTGGGTCGCGATGCGGGTGGCACCGTGGCGAGCCTCGACTACCACATAGTGGCCCGGGTTGGTGATGACGAAGGCGAGTTCGTTGGCCTTCAGGGCGCGCTCCATACCAACAGGATCCAACGGATGCAGATGCAGGCGCTTGCCCGAAAGGGCCGTTGAGAGACCATCGAGCAGCGGCTGCCACTGGTGCTGGGTGTCCTGATCGTCGAGTACGGCCAGCACCCCGACATGGATGTGCGCCTCACTGGAGGCAAGCGTCGTCGCCTCCCGCCCCCAGGCGCTGGCCGCAAGCAGCAGGCACAGGCCAACGATCAGTTGTCGGCTCATAAGAGCGCAGTCCTCCCGCAGCTTCTGCCCGCCGCCGCGAGAGGCATTCCTCCAAAAAGCCTTGAGCATTTTTGCCATCCAGCCCCCGTGAAATAAGAATATTCCGCTACAAATACAGGAGCAAATTGATTTTTCTGGCGTTCTGTCTGTCGCCCCACTTGATACTGGTGCCCGCCGTTCGTCCATGCCCCGTCATGAACGCCAACTGCGCAACGTTACAGGTTTAACTCACCCAGCGATTGCCGCCTGGGCCGCCGCCAGCCGCGCAATCGGCACGCGGTAGGGCGAGCAGCTCACATAGTCCAGCCCGGCGCGGTGGAAGAACGCCACGGATGCCGGATCGCCACCATGCTCGCCGCACACCCCCATCTCCATATCCGGGCGCACACTGCGGCCTTTTTCCACCGCCATCTGCACCAGCGCGCCGACGCCTTTCTGGTCGATGGAGCGAAACGGGTCGTGCTCGTAGATGCCGCGCTTCAGGTAGTCGGGCAGGAACTTGCCGGCATCGTCGCGCGAGAAGCCCAGCGTCATCTGCGTCAGGTCGTTGGTGCCGAACGAGAAGAACTCGGCCTGCTTGCCAATGCTGTCGGCAATCAGCGCGGCGCGCGGCGTCTCGATCATCGTGCCCAGCAGGTAGTCCAGCGTCTCGCCGCGTTCGGCAAATACCGCCGCGGCGGTGCGGCGAATCACCTCGGCTTGGGCATTGAATTCCCGCACAGTGCCCACCAGCGGCACCATGATTTCGGCCTTGACGTGGATGCCCAGCGTGCGCACGTTCAGCGCAGCCTCGATCACGGCGCGGGTCTGCATCTCGGTGATCTCGGGGTAGCTGATGCCCAGGCGGCAACCGCGGTGGCCCATCATGGGGTTGAACTCGTGCAGTTCTTCCACCCGCATCTTGATCTTGCCCAGCGGCACCTTCATCTCCGCCGCCATCACGCGCTGGTTGGCATCGTCATGCGGCAGGAATTCATGCAAGGGCGGGTCCAGCAGGCGGATGGTCACCGGCAGGTCGTGCATCTCGCGAAACAGCCCTTCAAAGTCGCCGCGCTGCATGGGAAGCAGCTTGGCCAGCGCTTTGCGCCGTCCAGCCTCGTTGTCGGCCAGAATCATTTCGCGCACCGCCAGAATGCGCTCGCCCTCAAAGAACATGTGCTCGGTGCGGCACAGGCCGATGCCGGTAGCGCCAAAGGCGTGGGCCACCTTGGCATCTGCCGGGCTGTCGGCGTTGGCGCGGATTTCCAGGCGTTTGTACTTGTCAGTGAGCGCCATCAGTGCACCAAAGTCACCGCTCAGCTCAGCGTCCTTGGTGTCAATCTTGCCCACATAGACCTCGCCGGTTGAGCCGTTCAGCGAGATCCAGTCGCCCTCGTGGTAGACCACATCGCCTACCGTCATGGTGCGGGCTTTCAGGTCTACGTGAACGGCGCCTGCGCCTGACACGCAGCACTTGCCCATGCCGCGTGCCACCACGGCGGCGTGGGATGTCATGCCACCGCGCGCTGTGAGAATGCCTTTGGCCACGCTCATGCCGCGCAGATCTTCGGGCGAGGTTTCCTGCCGGACCAGAATCACATCCTTGCCCGCCTTGAACCAGGTCTCTGCCTCATCGGCAAAAAAAACAATCTGCCCGGTGGCCGCACCCGGCGAGGCCGGCAGGCCGCGCGCTATGGGGCTGGCGGCAGTCAGCGCCCTGGGGTCAAAGATCGGGTGCAGCAGTTCGTTGAGCCGGTCCGGGGCCACACGCAGCAGCGCGGTCTTTTCGTCGATCATGCCCTGCTTGAGCATCTCCATGGCAATGCGCACCATGGCCGCGCCCGTGCGTTTGCCGTTGCGGGTTTGCAGCATCCACAGCTTGCCTTCCTGGATGGTGAACTCCATGTCCTGCATGTCGCTGAAATGGTTTTCCAGCGTGGTCTCGGCGTGCAGCAGCTCCTGGTAGATGCCGGGCATCAGTTCTTCCAGCGAGGGGTAATTGGCCTTGCGCTCCTCTTCGCTCACGAGCGCCAGTTCGGCCCAGCGCTGCGAGCCCACCAGCGACACCTGCTGTGGCGTGCGAATGCCGGCCACCACGTCTTCACCCTGCGCGTTGACCAGAAACTCGCCATTGAACAAATCTTCACCGGTGCCTGCGTCGCGCGAAAAGGCCACGCCCGTGGCGCTGTTGTCGCCCAGGTTGCCGAACACCATGGCCTGCACGTTGACCGCTGTGCCCCAGGACGCGGGGATGTCATTCAACTCGCGGTAGACGCAGGCGCGTTCGTTGTTCCAGCTCTCGAACACCGCCCAGACGGCGCCCCAGAGTTGCTCCCAGGGGTCGGTCGGAAAATCGCGGCCGATGCGCGCGCGGATCAGCGACTTGAAGCGTTGCACCAGCTCCTTCAGGTCTTCGGCATCCAGCTCGGTGTCGAGCTTGACCCCCTTCTGGTCCTTGAGCATGTCGATGATGACTTCGAACGGATCATGGTCCTCCTTGGACACGGGTTTGAGACCCATCACCACATCGCCATACATCTGCACAAAGCGGCGGTACGAGTCCCAGGCAAAGCGTTCGTTGTTGGACTTGCGGGCCAGCCCGACCACGGCCTCGTCGTTCAGACCCAGATTCAAAATGGTGTCCATCATGCCGGGCATGGAGGCGCGGGCGCCGGAGCGCACCGACAGCAGCAGCGGGTCGTGGGCGTTGCCAAACTGCTTGCCCATTTCGGTCTCCACAAACCGCACGCCGGCCAGCACCTCGGCCTGGATCAACTGGAACACCGCGTCGCGCCCCTGCGCGGTGAAGGCGGTGCAAGCCTCGGTGCTGATGGTGAAGCCCGATGGCACGGTAATGCCCAGTCTGCACATCTCGGCCAAGTTGGCTCCCTTGCCACCGAGCAGGTTCTTCATGGCGGCGGCGCCTTCGGTGCGGCTATTGCCAAAGACGTAGACGAATTTTGAGGGTGTGTTCATGGCGGTGGGCTGCGGTTGTGGGCAAGCGGGAGTCAACACAAATAGTAGTCATGTACTTGATGCAGGACTTAACCAAAATCAACGTTTTGGACTGCGACCGCTGGCGCGCGAACGCAATCGCCTTGATCTTTGTCAACTGGGGGGCGCCGTTTAGCAGGTTCAATCAATCATTGAACTCTTTCATTGACAGGAATCGCCCATGGCATTTGACCCACGAAGCCACCTGAACGAACGAACCTATGCACTGGTCCTGGCCGGTGGGCGGGGCAGCCGGCTGCAACAGTTGACCGACTGGCGGGCCAAACCGGCCGTTCCCTTTGCCGGCAACCTGAACATCATTGACTTTGCGCTGAGCAACTGCGTCAATTCCGGCGTGCGCCACATCGCGGTGCTGACGCAGTACAAGGCGCAAAGCCTGATTCGCCATATAGAACACGGCTGGAGTTTTCTGGCGGCCAGCCTGGGTGAGTACGTGGATGTGGTGCCGGCGCAGCAGCAGCACGGGGAGTCCTGGTACAGCGGGACCGCCAACGCCGTGTACCAGAACCTGCGCATCATTGACGAGGCCCGACCGGACCTGGTGCTGGTCTTGGGCGGCGACCACATCTACAAGATGGACTACTCGATCATGCTGGCCGAGCATGTGGCACGGGGCGCCGCCATGACCGTGGCCTGCCTGGAGGTGCCGGTGGAGCAGGCCAGTGAGTTCGGTGTGATGTCGGTTGATGCGGACCACCGCATCGTCGCCTTTGCAGAAAAACCTGAGCATCCGGTGGCGCTGGCCCACCGTCCGACCCACGCACTGGCCAGCATGGGCATCTACGTGTTTGACGCCGAGCTGCTGGTGGCGGAACTGGTGCGGGATGCTGCGGACACCACGTCGAGCCACGATTTTGGCAGGGACATCATTCCTTCGCTGCTGGAGCGGCACCGTGTCTTCGCCCACAGTTTCAAGGACAGCTGCGTCAACATGGTGGACACCACGCCGTATTGGCGCGATGTCGGTACCGTGGACGCCTACTGGGAGGCCAATATGGATCTGACCTCGGTGGTGCCGGAGCTCAATCTATACGACGACGACTGGCCCATTTTGAGCCTGCAACGCCAGCTCGCACCGGCCAAGTTTGTGTTTGATGAGTCCGGCCGCAAGGGGGAAGCACACAACTCGCTGGTCTCCAGCGGCTGCATCGTCAGTGGCGCCAACGTGCGCCACTCCATCCTGTTCTCCAAGGTGAAGGTGGGCGAGGGCAGTGTGATTGAGGACTCGGTCGTGCTGCCGGATGTGACCATCGGCAAGAACGTGCTGCTGCGCCGCGCCATCGTCGACAAGCATTGCAGGTTGCCGGACGGGTTTAGCGCCGGTTTGGACCCGGCGCACGACCGGGCGCGCGGCTTTCATGTGACGGATAACGGTGTGACCCTGATCGCACCCGAGATGCTGGGGCAGCGCATCCACCGCGTGACCTAGCGGCGCTGCGTCACCAACCGCTAGGCGACGATCACGCCCTTCCAGAACGCGATACGGCCCTTGATTTGCGCCGCCTCGGGTTTGGGGTCGGCGTAGTACCAGACGGCATCGGGGTTCATCTCGCCATTGACGATCAATGAGTAGTAGCTGGCCTGGCCCTTCCAGGGGCATGTGGTCTTGTGGTTGCTGAAGGTTACAAATTCACGTTTCAAAGCCGTCTCGGGGAAATAGTGGTTGCCCTCCACGACCACGGTGTCTGTGCTCTCGGCGATGACGGTGTCTTTCCAGATGGCTCTCATGCGGTGCTCCTTGAGTTTGGTGCGTCCAGCCACAGCAGGCAGAACGAGTGGTCGGCATCGGCCCAGGTCTGGCCCGGCGTAAAACCTGCGCGCAGCGCCAGCTGGTGCAGACCGTCCACGGTGAATTTGTACGAGTTTTCGGTGTGCAGGGTTTCCCCTTGCGCAAACCGGTAGGTCGCGCCGTCGACATTGACCGTCTGCTGGCAGGTGCTGACCAGGTGCATTTCAATGCGCTGGTACGGCGCGTTGTAGAAGGCACTGTGGGCAAACTGGTGGAGCTGGAAATTGGCGCCCAACTCGCGGTTGGCCCGGACCAGCACATTGCGGTTGAAGTCGGCGGTGATGCCCTGGGCATCGTTGTAGGCGGCGTGCAGCACAGCCGGGCTCTTGACCAGGTCCACCCCCAGGATCAACGCACCGCCTTCCAGCGTTTTCGCGCACATCTGCATGAAGCGCAGCGCGTCCTGCGGTTCGAAATTGCCCAGCGTCGAGCCCGGAAAAAACCCCACCCGTCGGCCCTGGGGCGGCACATCGGGCGGCAGCACCAGCACCTGGGTGTAGTCGGCCACCAGGGGTTCCACCTCCAGCGCGGGGTAGGCCAGGCGCATGCGCTGGGCGGCGTCCAGCAGGTGACCTTCGGAGATGTCGATGGGCACGTAGCGTTGCGGGCGGTCCAACGCGTCGAGCAGCACGCGGACCTTTTCCATGGAGCCGGATCCAAACTCGACGATCTCGGTATGCGGTCCGATATGCAGGGCGATTTCACGCGCATGCTTGCGCAGAATGGCCAGCTCGGTGCGGGTGGGGTAGTACTCCGGCAAGTCGCAGATGCGGTCGAACAGGGCCGAGCCCTGGGCGTCGTAAAAGTACTTGGGGGAGATGATCTTTTGCTGGCGTGCCAGCCCGCGCTTGAGGTCGCGCAGGAATTCCTGTGGGGGCAGATCGGGCGCGTCGTTGGCGTTGGCGTAGGCCAGGTTGTCTTTCATGCGGTGTCCTTTGCCAGCCGGATGCCCGAGATCTGCCAGCGCGCTGCTGGCGGGAAAAAGTTGCGGTAGGTCTTGCGGCCATGGCCAGCGGGTGTGGCGCTGCTGGCGCCGCGCAGAACCTGTTGGCCGACCATGAATTTTCCGTTGTACTCCCGTACCGCGCCGCTGCGGGCACGAAAGCCCGGATAAGGCTCGTACGCGGAGCGCGTCCATTGCCAGCAATGGCCCAGCATCTGGGTGATGAGCGGCAGGTCAAACGCTGCCTCCCATTCAAACTCCGTGGGCAGGCGCGCGCCCGACCACTCGGCGAAGGCACAGGCCTCGTAAAAACTCACATGGGTCAGCGGCGCTGCGGGGTCCAGGCTCTGGACGCCTTGCGCGCCAAATACCTGCCAGTGGCCGGCTGGAGCCCGCGGGTCATCCGGTGCCAGCCAGTAGGCCGGTGCGCTGAGACCCTCGCTCTGCACCGCGGCCCAGCCGTCGGACAACCACCAGTCGGCCTGGCGGTAGCCACCATCTTCCATGAAGGCCAGGTATTCGCCGCAGGTTACCAGCCGGTCGGCGATCTGGAACGGGTGCACCAGCACCTGGTGCCGCGGGGTTTCGTTGTCGAAGGCGAAACCCGGGCCGCCGTGGCCGATGGCCCGAACGTCGCCCGCAACCGCCAGCCACTGCGGCTCTGACGCCGAGTTCGACGCGCTGTTGGTGGACGGCGGACCCGGTTGGTAGGCCGGTAGCAAGGGGTTGCACGACAGCAGGTGCAGGATGTCGGTCTGTATCAGTTCCTGGTGCTGCTCTTCGTGGTTCAGGCCCAACTCAATGAGGCTGGTGGCCTCTTGCCAGCGGACATCATCGGCCGTGGCCATGAACCGCTGCATGGCCGCGTCGACGTGCGCGCGGTAGGCGTGGATGGCGGCCAGTGGCGGGCGCGTCAACAGTCCGCGCTGGGGCCGCGGGTGGCGTGGTCCAAGGGCTTCGTAGTACGAGTTGAACAGGTAGGCGTAGTGCGGGTCGAAGGCCTGGTACGCGGGCTCCAAAGGCTGCAGGACGACGGCCTCAAAAAACCAGCTGGTGTGGGCCAGATGCCATTTGGTCGGGCTGGCGTCGGGTATGGATTGCACGCATTGGTCTTCCGCCGACAGGGGCTGCACCAGCGCCAGCGTGCCAGCCCGCACCGCGGCATAACGGCGGGCCAGTTCGATGCGGCCGGGTGCAGCGGCAGAGGACGGTAAAGGGTGGTCGGCGGAGCGCATGCTGGGGCCGATTGTCACAGGTTGTGCTGTACCGTGGGGGTGCGCAGGGTTACCAGTTCTTCCGCCGCCGTGGGGTGCACGGCCAGCGTGGCGTCAAACGCGCTTTTGGTCGCCTGCAACTGCATCGCCACGCCGACCAGCTGGGCCATCTCGCCGGTGTCCGGCCCGACACCGTGAAAGCCCAGCACGCGGTCGGTGTCGCGGTCCACCAGCAGCTTGAGCAGCATCTTGCCCGGGTGGCCCGACAGCGTGGCCTTCATCGGGCGAAACGTCGAGCGGTACACATCGAGGCGGGGGTGGCGTTCCAGCGCTCCCTGCTCGGTCAGTCCCACCACGCCGACCTCCGGCGTGGTGAACACGGCGGTGGGAATCAGCGTGTGGTCCACGCTGCGCGGCGTCTGGCCAAACACGGTGTCGGCAAAGGCGTGGCCCTCGCGGATGGCCATGGGCGTCAGGTTGACCCGGTTGGTCACGTCGCCCACGGCGTAGACGCCAGGCACGGTGGTCTGGCTGTAGTCATCCACGGGAATGGCGCCGTGGGCATCGAGCGCAATGCCCACGGCTTCCAGGCCCAGACCGTGGGTATTGGGCATGCGGCCCAACGCCCGCAACACGCAATCGGCGGCGGTGATGTCGCCGTTGTCCAGTTCGACCCGTAGACCGTCGTCGGTCTGGGTGATGCCCGTGACGTGGCGGCCAAAATCCAGTTGCAGGCCACTGTGCACCAGGTCCTGCGCCAGGTGGGCGCGCACATCGTCGTCAAAGCCACGCAGGATTTGCGGTCCGCGCACCACCACGCGCACGCTGGCGCCCAGGCGCTGCAGCACACAGGCCAGCTCCAGCGCGATGTAGCCCGCGCCCTGCACCACCACCCGCTGGGGCAGCGCAGCCAGATCGAAGAAACCATTGGAATCAATCGAAAGCTCATGGCCCTTTATGCCTCCAGCCCTCGTCGGTATTGCTCCGGTCGCTATCAAAATGTGACTACCCCGCAGTTGGGTGCCGTCTGCCAGGGCGACGGTGCGGTGGTCTGTGAGATGCGCCCGCCCGGTGAAGATCTGCACACCGGCGGCCAGCAGGTTGCTGCGGTAGATGGCTTCCAGCCGCGCGACTTCGGTGTCGCGGTTGGCTTTGAGCCTGGCCCAGTCAAAGCGCGGGGACTCCAGTGTCCAGCCGTAGCCTGCCGCCTCGTCAAATTCCTGGGCAAAGCGGGAGGCATAGACCATCAGTTTCTTGGGCACGCAGCCACGGATGACACAGGTGCCGCCCAGCCGGTATTCCTCCACCAGTGCCACACGGGCACCGTGGCCGGCCGCGATTCGGGCCGCGCGCACACCGCCCGAACCACCACCCACCACCACCAGATCAAATTCAGACATGGGACCCCTTTTTTATACCCGCCAAGCGCCGCTGACATCGGTCTGCGCAATGAAAGGTTAACGCCATACTGCCAGAATGTGCTGCATTGCCGTTGCACCAGGAGTAGTCGATGTCTCAGACCTTTTCTTACACCCTCAAGTCATTCACCCCCGCGCCCGGCAAGGCCGGGGACTTCTATTCTTTGCCGGCGCTGGCCGGGCGTTTCCCCAATGTGAACCGATTACCGGTATCCCTGCGGATTGTGCTGGAAAGCGTGCTGCGCCACTGCGATGGCAAGAAGGTGACGGCCGAGCATGTGGCCCAGCTCGCCAACTGGCAGCCCCGGGCCGAGCGCAGTGCGGAAATCCCCTTCGTGGTGTCGCGCGTGGTGCTGCAGGACTTTACCGGTGTGCCGCTGCTGGCCGACCTGGCAGCGATGCGCAGTGCCGCCAAGCGCCTGGGCCGGGACCCGGCGCGTATCGAGCCGCTGGTGCCGGTGGACCTGGTGGTGGACCACTCGGTGATGGTGGACCACTACGGCAAGAAGGATTCGCTGGACCTGAACATGAAGCTGGAATTCCAGCGCAACCGCGAACGCTACGAATTCATGAAATGGGGCATGCAGGCCTTTGACACCCTTGGCGTGGTGCCGCCCGGCTTTGGCATCGTGCACCAGGTCAACCTGGAGTACCTGGCGCGCGGCGTACACAAGCGAAAGCACCTGTACTACCCCGACACGTTGGTGGGTACCGATAGCCACACCACGATGATCAATGGCATCGGCGTGGTGGGCTGGGGCGTGGGCGGCATCGAGGCGGAGGCCGCGATGCTGGGCCAGCCGGTCTACTTTTTGACGCCCGACGTCGTGGGTTTCGAGCTGCGCGGTCGTCTGCGTGAAGGCGTGACGGCCACCGATCTGGTGCTGACCGTGACCGAGCTGCTGCGCCAGCACAAGGTGGTCGGCAAGTTTGTCGAGTTTTTTGGCGAAGGCACGGCCAGCCTGACGGTGCCGGACCGCGCCACCATTGCCAACATGGCACCCGAATACGGTGCCACCATGGGCTTCTTCCCGGTGGACGAGAAGACCATTGCGTACTTTGAAGGGACCGGCCGCACCAAGGCAGAGATCCAGGCTTTCGAGGCTTACTTCAAGGCGCAAGGTCTGTTTGGCGTGCCTGCGGCAGGCGACATTGACTATTCGCAGGTGGTCACGCTGGATCTGGGCCAGGTCACACCCAGTCTGGCCGGCCCCAAGCGACCACAGGACCGCATCGAGCTGGGCCATGTGGCCAGCCAGTTCGCGTCACTGTTCTCCAAGCCCAATGCCGAGAATGGCTTCAACCAGCAGGCTGCCGTCTTCCATACCCGCCACCTGCTGCGCGCCTCCGGGGAAACTGTGGCGGCCAAGGTGCCGCAGACGCCACCCACACCGCTGGGCGCGGCACGCACGGTGGTGGAGATGGAGGCCAACAAGCCCACGCTGGCCGCGGACCACGCCCCGGTTGCCGCGTCCGCAACGGCGGCGGTCAGCGGCAAACCGGACATCACCATAGGCCACGGCGACGTGCTGATCGCCGCCATCACCAGCTGCACCAACACCTCCAACCCCAGCGTGATGCTGGCTGCCGGCCTGCTGGCCAAGAAGGCGGTCCAAGCTGGGTTAAAAGTGGCGCCGCACATCAAGACCTCGCTGGCACCGGGCTCACGCATCGTCACCCAGTACCTGGCGGATGCCGGCCTGTTGCCCTACCTGGAAAAGCTGGGCTTTGCACTGGCCGGCTACGGCTGCACCACCTGCATTGGCAATGCGGGAGATCTGACGCCCGAGCTCAATGCCGTCATCACCGACAACGACCTGGTGTGCGCGGCGGTGCTCTCGGGCAACCGCAACTTCGAGGCACGCATCCACCCCAACCTAAAGGCCAACTTCCTGGCCAGCCCGCCGCTGGTGGTGGCCTATGCGATTGCCGGCACCGTGAACAAGGACCTGATGACCGAGCCGGTGGGGCAGGGCAAGGGTGGCAAGGATGTCTACCTGGGCGACATCTGGCCCACCAGTGACGAGATCTACCAGTTGATGAAGCACGCCATGCAGGGCAAGGCGTTCCGCAAAAACTACGCCAAGGTCCAGACCGAGCCTGGCAAGCTATGGGGCAAGATCAAGGGTGTCACCGGCCAGGCCTACACCTGGCCGACCAGCACCTACATTGCCGAGCCACCGTTTTTTGATGGGTTTGCTATTGAATCAGGAGCGGCATCATCAGATTCCACGAGGGCTACAGCCCAGAAAAGCATAAACGTCCAAGGCGCGCGCATCATGGCGCTGTTTGGCGACTCCATCACCACCGACCACATTTCGCCAGCCGGCAACATCCAGGAGAGTTCGCCGGCCGGCCAATGGCTGTTGGCGCATGGCGTGCACAAGGCCGACTTCAACTCCTATGGCGCGCGCCGTGGCAACCACGACGTCATGGTGCGCGGCACCTTTGCCAATGTGCGCATCAAGAACCGGATGCTGCCGCCCAAGGCCGACGGCGGCCAGGAGGAGGGCGGCTTCACGCTGTACCAGGGTGTGCCCGGCGCGCCCGGCGTCGGGGACAAGCTCTCCATCTTCGACGCCGCCATTCGCTACCAGGCGGCGGGCATCGCCACCGTGGTGTTTGCGGGCGAGGAATACGGCACCGGCTCCAGCCGGGACTGGGCGGCCAAGGGCACGCAGCTGCTGGGCATCCGGGCCGTGGTGGCGCAAAGCTTTGAACGCATCCACCGCAGCAACTTGGTGGGCATGGGCGTGTTGCCGCTGCAGTTCAAACCCGGCCAGAACTGGCAGACCCTGGGACTGCGGGGCGACGAGGTGGTCGACATCATCCCCGATGCGCAACTGACGCCGCAGAGCGAGGCCCAGCTGGTCATCACGCGGGCAGATGGCACCCAGTCGCGGCACACGCTGCTGCTGCGCATCGACACCCCCATCGAGGTGGATTACTACCAGGCCGGCGGCATCCTGCCCTATGTGCTGCGCCAGTTGCTGACGCAGTAGATGGTCCGTGCGCCGGGCGTCAGGCCCGAGCTGCGACGCGGCTTGCGCGCTTGCGTGCAGGGGCCTTGACCGGTGCTGACTTGGCCGGCGCCACGGTCCCCAGCGCCTCGGGTGGCACCGGGGCCTGTGCGCGCGCCAGCTCCAGCAGCATGCGGTGTTCGGCCAGCAGCGCATCGGCCAGGTCGTTGACGTCCGGCACGGCACGCCGGCAGGCGATCAGACCGTAGTCCAGGCGGCCGTTGTAGCTCTGCACCGTGACGTTGAGCGCCATGCTGTGCGAGGGGATGGACACCGGGTAGTAGCTCACCACCTTGGCGCCGGCAAAGTACAACTGCACCGGAATGCCGGCCACGTTGGAGATGATCAGATTGGCCAGCGGCGGCATGACATTGGCCAGGCGCGAGCGGCTGAACAGCGAGGCCAGTGCCGACATCAACCACGGCGCTGCCGGCAGCGGAAAGTCGGTTGGAATGGCGGCCTTGAAGCGGCCCATCATCTCCTTGGTGGTGGCCGAGGCGGCGTGGATTTTGCGGATGCGCTCCAACGGGTCTTTGATGTCGGTGGCCAGCCCCATGGTGACCATGCTGACCTGGTTGTTGTTGGAGGTGTCGCCTTCCGCACGCAGGCTCACCGGCACCGCCGCCACCAGGGGTTTGGCTGGCAGGTCGCCGTTTTCCTTCAGGTAGGTGCGTAGCGCGCCGGCGGTGGTGGCCATGACCACATCATTGAGCGACACGCCCAGCAGCTTGGCAATCAGCTTGACCTCGGCCAGCGGCACGGTGCGCCCGGCAAAGGTGCGCTGGTTGGTGATGGCGACGTTCAGCGGCGTGCGTGGCGCAAACAGCGTCAGGCCCTTGGGCAGCGACCAGTCACGCTTGCCGTGCGCGTCCTTCTCGGGGATCAATGCACTCTTTGCCGAGCGCAGCACCAGCGGCAAGGACTTCACCAGACCCACCGACTGGGCCACCGTGTTGCGCACGGCGGCGCCCAGCAGTTCTGCCACGCCCAGTTGGTAGTGGTGGCGCCGCCCGCGTGGACGGGGCGGCTTGATGACACGACCGGTGGCCTCCAGGTCAAACAGGGCCTTGGCCACGGCCACGCCGGCCTGGCCGTCCAGCCCGGCATGGTGGGCCTTGATGTAGAGGGCCACCTGGCCGCTCTTCAGGCCGTCAATCACAAACAGCTCCCACAGCGGACGGCTGCGGTCCAACAGGCTGGAGTGCAGCCGGGCCACGTACTGCTGCAACTGGCGGTTGGTGCCGGGCTTGGGTAGGGTGACATGGCGGATGTGGTAGTCCAGGTCGATGTCCTCGTCCTCCACCCACACCGGGTTGGAAATATCGAGCGGCATCAGCGCCAGCTTGCGGGTAAAGACCTCGGCCAGATGCAGGCGCTGCGCCAGCATGGCCTTAGTGTCTTCAAAGAAATCGCCGGTATAACCTTCCGGCAAATCGAGCACGTTGAGCGAGCCGATATGCATGGGCATTTCGGGCGACTCCAGGTGCAAAAACGCCGAATCCACGCCGCTGAGATGTTTCATGCCCGAGGTCCTTTTTGCAAAAGTATTGGATACGGCGAAGACGATAGCAGCACCCCGGCGCCCGCGCAATAACGCGGGTGACAAGCGGCTGGCAGTGCGTTTTGGTCCTGACGCCAGCACGGATTTCCCTCCAACGCAATAATGTGCCTTCCCCCATCTTTAACAACCCAGGAGATCTACAAATGAAACAGTTCCCACGTTCTGCGGTCGGCGTTCTTCTCTCCATTGCGGCGGTTGGTGCCGCGCTGACGCCCGCGGCGCAGGCCCAGCCCGCCGGCATGTCGTTTTTTGTGACCAGCGCCGGCAAGGGCAATGGTGCGGATCTGGGGGGGCTGGCGGGTGCCGATGCGCACTGTGCGGCGCTGGCCAAGGCGGCCGGTGCGACGCACACAGGGTGGCGCGCCTACCTGAGCACCACCAAGACGGCGACCGAACCTGGCGTCAACGCACGCGACCGCATCGGCAAGGGGCCATGGCAAAACGTCAAGGGCGTCGTAGTGGCGAAAGGTGTTGACGACCTGCATTCCGATTCAACCAACGTCACCAAGCTCACGGCCCTGACCGAAAAGGGCGATCCGGTCAGCGGCCGGGGCGACACGGTCAACACCCATGACATGCTGACCGGTTCAGACCCGGCTGGCCGGTACTCCACGGCCGGCGGTGACACCACCTGCGGCAACTGGACCAAGAGCGGGGAAGGCTCGGCCATCGTCGGCCACCATGACCGTATGGGTATCGGCGAAGCCTGGGATGCGAAGTCGTGGAACTCATCCCATGGCTCGCGCGGCTGTAGCCAGGACAATCTGAAGGGCTCCGGCGGGGCGGGTCTGTTCTATTGCTTCGCGGCCAACTGACGGGCGGCTGCGTACCCGGTGTCACCCGCAGCTCCATGAAGATCCTGATTGTTGAGGACGAACACAAGACCGGCGACTACCTGCGCCAGGGCTTGGCCGAATCAGGCTTTTTAACGGAGCTGGCCAGCAATGGCATGGATGGCCTGCACCAGGCGCTGACGGGTGACTTCGATTTGCTGGTGCTCGATGTGATGCTGCCCGGGCTCGACGGCTGGCAGGTGCTGGAGCGCTTGCGCCAGGGCGGCAAGCAGATGCCGGTGCTGTTCCTGACCGCGCGCGACCAGATCGAGGACCGGGTTAAGGGCCTGGAGCTGGGGGCCGACGATTACCTGGTCAAACCCTTTGCCTTTTCGGAGCTGCTGGCGCGGGTGCGCACGCTGTTGCGCCGGGGCAAAGGCAGCATAGCGCCCACTGTGCTGCGTGCCGCCGACCTGGAACTGGATCTGCTGCGCCGGCGCGTTACCCGCGCCGGCAGCCGCATCGACCTGACCGCCAAGGAGTTCGCGCTGCTGGAACTGCTGCTGCGCCGCCAGGGCGAGGTGTTGCCGCGCTCCATGATTGCGTCGCAGGTGTGGGACATGAACTTTGACAGCGACACCAATGTCATCGATGTAGCCATCCGCCGCCTGCGCGCCAAGGTCGACGACCCGTTTACGCCGCGGCTGATCCGCACCGCGCGTGGTATGGGTTACGTGCTGGAAGTGCCCGGGGCCTAACGCCAGCGGGCCTCGATGCGGGCATATTCCCCCGATTTGCGCAACTTGGTCAGCCCCTGGTCGAACTGCGACACGATGCGCTCGATGCCGGGGAAGGTGGGGGAGAAGGAGATGTAGAGATTGGGCTCCACCAGTACACCGTGCAGTGCATAGCCCTTGCCCAGTTCGGGGTTGGCTTTGGCGACGGCGTCGGCCACGCGGTCAAACACCAGCGCATAGTCCACACGCCCGGCCACCAGTTTGCGCAACGACGACAGATCCGACGGGGCGACGTCACGCTGCATGGTGGCATCGCCGTCAAACGCCGCGCCATAGTCATAGCCGTGGGTGGTGCCAACGCGTTTGCCGCGCAGGCTTTCCAAGTTCAAGTTCTTGCGGGTCATGCCGGCTTCATTACGGCCGTAAATGCCTATGCGTGCACTGAACAACGGCTGCTGGTGCCAGCGGTATTTGCCCTCCAGGATGGGGTCGCGCAAGGTGTCAAAACAACCCGCCAGAGCACAGCGGTCCACCTCTTTCATGCAGCGCGCGTAGGGCAAAGGCACCAGTTCCACTTCTACGCCAGCGGCCTCCCACGCCGCACGCACCAGGTCGACGGCAAAGCCCACTGGCTTGCCGTTGATAGAAGAGGAATACGGGCTCCAGTCATCTTCGGCCCCGATGCGAATGCGCTCACCGGCGAAGGCGCCGGCGCAGCACAGGATCAGCCCCCACAGCCCCCCGCGCATTGCACGTAAACCGCTACCTGACATGGTGTCCTTTCAAACCAGCCAATACACTACCACAGCACACCATGAACGCAGCTCCCGTGATCCGTCCGAAATTGCGCCTGTCGTTAACGGCACGGCTAACGCTGCTGTTCGCGATCGGCGCTAGCGTGGTGCTGCTGGGACTGGGCTGGCTGATCAGCCAGTCCATTGAGCGCCACTTTGAAGAGCTGGACCGCGAGGCCCTGCAGCACAAGTTGATGCTGGCGCACCACGCCATTGCACGGGTCACGTCCACTACAGAGTTGGCCAGCCTGCCATCGCTGTTGAGCGATGCCGCCACCGGCCACCATGATTTGCTTATACAAATCACCGGCGCCAACGGGCAAACCGTCTTGGCGCCCCCCAATGGCGAGTTTTCCGGCGATTGGCGCCCAACCGGTCTGGCGGCCGATGGCGCGCAATTGCTGCACTGGTCCCATGGCGGCCGCCGCTTCCGGGGCCTGGTGTCGGCCATGTCGACCGGCATCCCTGGTGCGCCGCCACTGCAGGTCGCGGTGGCCCTGGATACTGCGCACCACGAGGTCTTCATGGATGCGTTGCGCCAGACGCTGTGGCTGTTTGTGGCCGGTGCCGCCGTGGTCACGGGCTTGCTCGGCTGGTTTGCCGCCATGCGAGGCCTGGCGCCGCTCAAGGCCATGCGTGCGCGCGCCGCGCTGGTGAACGCCCATACGCTGGATCAACGGCTGCCTACTGACGCGGTGCCCACCGAACTGGCCGCGCTGGCCACCACGCTCAACGAGATGCTGGAACGGCTGGAGGATGCCTTTCGGCGGCTGTCGGACTTCTCATCCGACATTGCCCATGAGCTGCGTACACCGGTGAGCAATCTGATGACGCAGACCCAGGTCTCCCTGTCGCGCGACCGCGATGCGGCCGGCTACCGGGACATTCTGGAATCCAACGCCGAGGAGTTCGAGCGACTGGCCCGCATGATTGCGGACATGCTGTTTCTGGCCAAGGCCGACCACGCGCAAGCCGCCGCCCAGACCCTGGTCCAGCGCGAGCGGATCGATCTGCAGCGGCAGGTAGTTGAACTCTTCGAGTTCTATGAGGCGCTGGCCGACGAGAAAGGTGTTCGCCTGGAGTTAATCGGGCAGGCCACTGCGATGGGCGACCGCCTGATGCTGCGCCGTGCGCTGAGCAACCTGTTGTCAAACGCCTTGCGCTATACCGCGCCGGGTGGGGTCGTGCAGGTGCGTTTGGACATGCAGGCCGGACGGGCCTCGCTGGCGGTTGACAATCCTGGTGCCACCATTGCGCCCGAACACTTGGCGCATGTTTTTGAACGTTTCTACCGCGCCGACGCTTCGCGCCAAAGCGCCACCGGCGAAGGCACCGGCCTGGGGCTGGCCATCACGCAGGCTATTGTGCTGGCCCATGGTGGCCACATCGCGGCCACTTCGGCGGATGGACACACCTGCTTCACCGTGGAATTGCCAGGCGTCTGAAAGCGTTTCAAAGTGTAAGCGCAAACCTGCAATGGGTTCCCGGGTGGTCCTGTGGGGTACCATTCGCCCGCATTTTTAAGGAACACATCCATGGCTTTGTCAGTTTTCTACTCCCCGGTTTCGTCGCGCGCTTTGGCAATCGGTGTCTGCGTGGTGTCAGCCATTGCTGGCCTGCCGGGGTGCGGCAAGCAGGGCACTGAACTGGGCGGCGGCAGTTCCGAAGTCACGGGCTCGGCAGGTCCGGTAGGCGCCAAAGGCGAGAACAAGTCGCTGGTGAAATGCGATGCACCCATCGCAACCCTGGCACTGGCCGAAAACCCCAATGGCTACACCATGAGCAGTAGCTACAACCTGCCCAGTTCACCGGTACCACTGGTGCGCCTCTTGGCACAACAGAGTGGTTGCTTTCGCGTGGTGGACCGCGCCGCCGGGTTGCGCGGTACTGTTCAGGAGCAGCAGCTCAAGGAAAGCGGCGTGCTGCGCAAACAGGGCAATACAGTCGAAAAAGGCAAGGGATACGAGGCGCAGTACACATTGACGCCCAATCTGACCTTCAGTGAGCAAGACGCGGGCCGCAGCCTGGGCGGCGTGCTGGCGCACATACCCGTGGTGCGTGACCTGGGCGCATTGATCGGTGTCGTGGAACAGATCAAGTTCAAGGAAGCACAGGTCGCGCTGCTGTTGACCGACAACGAGACCACGGAGCAAGTATCAGCCGCCACCGGGTCCGCCCGAACGACGGACTTGGGGCTTGGCGGCTTGGCGTTTGGAGGTATGGGGGGTGCAGGCGGCGTGGGCTGGAGCAATACCAACGAGGGCAAGGTCATCGCCGCCGCATTTCTGGATGCACACAACAAGCTGGTGGTGCAGGCCCGTGGATTGCAGGCCAAGGAATTGCCACCGCCGGTGGCAATCCGATAACTCCGCAGCGTTCGTCGTTAAGGGTAAACGCCTGTTAGGGTTGCTTTGCCCAGGATGTAAGGCTTGAAGTCAACTTCAAATCTGGCCCGGTTGTACTCGGGCACGCCAGTGAGGAATGGCATCTCGGCCGACAACGCGTAAACCGTCAACTTGTAGGTGTGCCCGGAAGCTGAGTTCGGACCCAGATATCCAACCGAACCGGTGTAGTTGGAACCGTAGATGGTGCCTTGCTGAAGCAAGAGGTTTTCACCCTCGGTGATCAGAATCTTCGCGACCGGGAGGTTGAATACACCCCAATGGCGGCATGCTCCCAGACCGGGTTGGCACGACCCCGTTTCATCATCCATCACGATGGCAAATCGCTTGGTCGCGGTTGGAACGTTTCCGATGCTCAACGGGGTGGACAGGTTGCTACCACCCACGCCTGTCGCTGCCTGCCGGAGAGGGATCGAACCGCCGTCTGCATACGATGTTTGGGCCAGGCTGAGATTGGTGTTGCTCGCATTGATAGTTGCGATGGCGACCGGGCTGCTCACCTTGCCGTCGTTCACTGTCAGACCTATGAGGTAGATGCCAGCACTGTCCGGGATGAAAGTAGCCACTTTTGCCGTTGAAGTGGCCAATATTGCCTGCGCTCCGGGTGGCGCAGAAACAACAGACCAGCTATAAGTGAGCGGATTTCCGTCGGCATCAGAGCTCTTGCCGCTATCCAGGGTAACGGTGGTGCCAACCAAAACATTTTGCTGGGCACCCGCATCCGCAACCGGCGTGGCATTGCAGGCATTGACATTGGCAGAGCAATCTCGACCAGATCCTCCTCCTCCGCAGCCCACAAGAACAAGCGCAATCAATCCAGAACAGAGAAGAGCTTTCATTTTGACATCCCGTGTTAATAACTCCGCAATTGTGCATGACTGGCCGCCCCGATTCAACAACAGCTTGTTCTCAAGACTGGAGAGTGCCCTGTCTTGTGCCCTGCTCAAACCCTGTTTCAATCGATCGATTCGTTTGACCTGCGGCAAATTCCCATACCAGACCGGGTTTACCATGACCGCGTACACAACATTCTGCAATTGGAGTTATTGAAATCATGAACATCACTACGGTCGGCATCATCGGCGCAGGCACCATGGGCAACGGCATTGCGCAGATCTGCGCCACCTCGGGCATTCACGTGGTGATGGTCGACATTTCAGAGGCGGCCGTGGCCAAGGGCATTGCGACCTTGGCCGGCAGCCTGGAGCGCTTGATCAAAAAGGAAAAGATCAGCGTCGCCGACCGCGACGCCGCCCTGGCGCGCATCAAGGGCAGCACCAACTATGACGATCTGAAGGCATCTCAATTGGTCATCGAAGCTGCTACCGAGAACCACGACCTGAAGGTCAAGATCCTCAAACAGATTGACGCCATCGTGCCAGCCGACGTCATCATCGCATCCAACACCTCGTCGATCTCCATCACCAAGCTGGCCGCCATGACCAGCCGGCCCGACCGTTTTATTGGCATGCACTTCTTCAACCCGGTGCCGATGATGGCGCTGGTAGAGATCATTCGCGGCCTGCAGACCAGCGACGCCACGCACGCGGCCGTGCAGTCCATGGCCAAAGCCCTGGGCAAGACGCCCGTCACGGTGAAGAATTCCCCCGGCTTCGTCGTCAACCGCATCCTGGTGCCCATGATCAACGAGGCCTTCTTCGTGCTGTATGAAGGCCTGGCCACGCCCGAAGACATCGACGCAGGCATGAAGCTGGGCTGCAACCAGCCCATCGGCCCGCTGGCATTGGCCGACATGGTGGGCCTGGACGTCTGCCTGGCCGTGATGGAGGTCTACCTGGCCGAGTTCGGCGACAGCAAATACCGCCCCTGCCCGTTGCTGCGCGAAATGGTGGCTGCGGGGCGGCTGGGGCGCAAGACCGGGCGCGGGGTGTACCAGTACTGATGTGGGGCGTGACGATTTGATACCCATGCTGACAGGCTGGAGATTCCCCTTTGGTTCGATAATTGCTTGCCCCTTGGTACCCAAGAGAGCAGGCAATGGATCACACCAAAAAGACTCTGCTTGAGCAATTGCAAATCAATGAATCCGAAATAGCCAGGCGCAAGCACTTGCTGGGATTCACCGAAGCGGATGCCGAGCAGCTTCTCAGCTGCAAGCGGTTGGTGGCCGAACACATTGACGCCATCGTCGCCAGCTTCTATGCGCAGCAGACCGCTATCGACGAAATCGCTCTCTTGATCGGCGATGCGGATACGCTGTCACGGTTGCACTCGGCGCAACGGGGATATGTGCTGGGCCTGTTCGAGGGGTACTACGACCTTGAATACGTCAACAACCGCCTGCGTATCGGCATGGTGCACAAGAGAATTGGCGTGGAGCCCAAGCTGTACCTGTGCGCGGTGAAAACGCTGAAGGACACGATTGACGCCGCGCTGGATCGATACATTGAGGACAAGGCGCACTTCCGCCAGGTGATGGTGGCGCTCGACAAGCTGCTGTATTTTGATACCACCCTGATCTTTGACACCTACATCCGCGCGCTGTTGACGGAGGTGGAGTTGGCCAAGGACAAGGTTCAGTCCTATGCGCAGGAGCTGGAACTCAAGGTGTCGGAGCGAACCCGCGAGCTTCAGGAACTGTCACGGCACGACTCACTGACAGGCCTGTTCAACCAACGAGCCATGAACGATCTCTTGCGCCGTCAATTCAGTGTGGCCAAACGTCGAAACCAGGCTTTTACACTGGTCTATTTTGATGTCGACGGCTTCAAGTCGGTCAATGACACCAAGGGGCATTTCGCGGGAGACGAAGTACTGCGGCACGTGGCGGATGCCATGATAGAAGTTTGCCGGGAAAATGATGTTCCGTGCCGGTATGGCGGTGATGAATTCTGCTTGATACTGCCCGACAGCACCTTGGAGGATGCGCAGATCGTCTGTCAGCGTTTGGCTGACAAGTTTGCGGCCAAAGTCTCTGGCGTCACGCTGAGCATTGGCATTGCTCAGGCTGGCCCCGACAAGTTTGTGGAACCGGACGGATTGCTCCACATGGCCGACAAGAAGATGTACGAGGCAAAAGCCCAGGCCGGTTTTGCGATTTGTGCCTAGAGTTCCCCGTCGCCGTGCGCGTGGGGCATTGTGCACGGGCCCCACGCCATAATCCCGCACAAGCAAATCCAGTGAATTTGCAACCCGGGATGCACGATGGCCGAACAAGAAATCTACTACGAGATGCTCTGGGATTGCGCCCAGTGCAACACCAAGGGCCTGCTGGGCGACAGCCACCGGCATTGCCCAACCTGCGGCGCGGCGCAAGACCCCAGCAAGCGCTACTTCCCCAAGGAAGGTGAAGAGGTCGAGGCCAGGAACCACAAATTTGTCGGCGCCGACTGGAGCTGTGCCTATTGCAGCTCCCCCAACTCGCGCGCCGCCGCGCACTGCACCAATTGTGGAGCGGGCCAGGATGGCACCAAGCCGGTGGCCATCGTTGTGGATACTGCCATGCCCCCGGCCGTGTCCGTCGCCGCGCCCGCACCGGCTGCACGCAGCCTGGGTTGGTTGCGCTGGGCGTTGGCCGCGTTGGCCCTCGTGGTGGTCGGTTTCATTTTTTTGTTCACCAGCACCAAGGACACCACGGCGACGGTGGCGCAGCGCACATGGGCGCGCGAGATCCAGATCGAACAGATGGCGCGGGTGTCGGACACAGCTTGGTGCGACATCCTACCGGCCGATGCCTACAGCGTCACACGCCACCGCGAACAGCGCTCCACGCGCCAGGTGGCTGACGGACAGACCTGCCATGACGAACGCATCGACAAGGGCGACGGCACCTTTGTGAAGCGGCGCGAATGCACGCCGCGCTACCGGGCCGAACCCGTGTACGACGACCGCTGCCGCTACCAGGTGAACCGCTGGCGCAGCGTGCGCACGCTGAAGGCCGACACGCAGAATGCCTTGATGCCGGTGTGGCCCACGGTGAGCAACCTGAACGCCAACTTCCTGGGTGCTGGCGTCGGTGGCGGCATGGGCGCACTGGGTTCCGAACGTGAGGGAGCGCGGCGTGAGAACTATGTGCTGACGCTGGCCTCGGGTGGTAAGACCTGGACCTGCAATGTGTCCGAGACCGTGTGGAACAAGTACGAGCAAGGTAGCACTACACCGTTGAAGGTGCGCCTCACCGGTGGCGCGGATTGCGATAGCTTGAAGTAATACCGCGTCGGGGACCCGCTAATCACGCGGTAGCAACAGCGTTGCTTCCAGTCCGCCTTGCGCCCGGTTTGACAACTGCAGTTCTCCGCCGTGCAGGAATGCAATGTCCTTCGCAATCGAGAGGCCCAGTCCCACACCACCGGTTCCAGAACTTCGGGTCGCGTCGACCCGGTAGTACGGTTCTGTGACGCGTTGGATATCGGCGGCAGGGATACCTGGCCCATTGTCCTGAACAGCGATACGCAATTCGTCAACGTTATCCGTGACGACGATATGGGCGCCCTGACCGTATTTGATCGCGTTGTCGATCAGGTTTTGAAGGGCGCGTTGCAGCGCCGAAAGCCTGCCGTTGTAAGGGGCGTGAGCCTGCCCCTCAAGATGGATGGACCTGCCGATCACCCGCGCATCCTCTACCATGCTCTCCAGTAATGCATTGATGTCAATCGCCCGCACCGGCTCGGTGTTCTTCAAGCCGCGCAGGTAGTCCAGCGTGGCATCAATCATGGCGGCCATCGATTCCAGATCGCCCGCCATCTGCTCGCGCAATTCAGCATCGTCGACCAGTTCGGCGCGCAGTCGCAGGCGTGTCAGTGGCGTGCGCAGGTCATGTGACACCGCCGCCAACGCCCTGGCCCGTTCATGGATCAAGTACTGGATGCGTTTTTGCATCCGGTTAAAGGCCTGCGCGGCACTGCGGGTTTCAGTCGGCCCCCCTTCCGACAACGGCAGTGCGTCCAGATCACGGCCCAGGGCGTCGGCGGCCAGAGCCAACTGTTGCAGCGGACGGGTGGCCTGCCGCACCGCGGCCATGACGGCCACCGTGACGATGCCCAGCGTGACGATCAGTTGAAGGACCAGTGAAATGGGCAAAGCAGGAACTGCAGCATCGGCGTCGTGCCCGGCGGTGATGCGCACCCATTGGCCGTCCAGCAGGCGCACGTCCACGCTGCGCTGCGGGTTTCCGGGTTGCATGCCCATGCCAGCGTGGATGCCGACGGGGCGGATGTCCCGCGGGCTACCCAGCCGCGCGCTGACGATCCCTTGAATCGCACCCCGCGGGACGTTTCCCGAGACTTGGTCCTCTTTGACAAGCTCTGCCTGCACGCCCACGTTTTTTAGGGCTGAAAGCGCGCTCGCCCGTTGCGCTGGGCCACTGGATTCCAGCACCTGCACCGATTCGGCCACCCGGTCAGCAAAATTGAGCCCGCGTGCCTGGGAAACAACCTTGGCACGCTCGTCCCATTGCAGCCAAGTACTGATGCCCTGTGCCACGAACAGCCCGGCCAGCAAAATCAGGCCCATGCGGGCAAACAGACTGTCGGGCAGCGCGCGCAGATTCAGCCGCATGTGCTTCGCGCCTCCACGCTGGCAGCCAGCACGTAACCCTCCCCACGCACAGTCTTGATCAACTGCGGTTCGCGGCTGTCGTCGTGCAGGCGCACGCGCAAACGGCTGATCTGAACGTCGATGGCCCGGTCGTAGGGCTCTGCTTCGCGGCCATGGATCATCTCGGTAAGTTGATCGCGGTTCACCACCCGGTTGGGGTGATCCAGCAGTATGCGCAGCAAGCGGTACTCGCCACCCGATAGCGGCGTGGCGACGCCGTCCGGCGTGGTCAGAAGACGGGTTGCGGTATCCAGGCACCAGTCGGCAAACCGCAGGCAGCGCGCCGGTTCTGGAAGCAGGTTGGGTGGCAGTGCCCGCGTGCGGCGCAAGATGGACTTGATCCTGGCCAGCAACTCGCGGGGATTGAAGGGCTTAACCAGATAGTCGTCCGCGCCCATCTCGATGCCCACGATGCGATCCACTTCTTCGCCCCTGGCGGTCAGCATGAGCACGGGCATATTGGACTTGGCCCGAAGGTCGCGGCACAGCGTCAGCCCGTCGGTATCGGGCAACATCAAGTCCAGCACCACCAGATCAACGGCGTGCCGCTCCAACGCTTGCCACATTTCGCGGCCGTCGCGGGCCATCACCGCCTCGAAGCCATTGCGGCTCAAATAGTCGCGCAGCAAACGCCGGATTTCGGGCTCGTCGTCGACAACAAGAATGCAGTCTGTCTTTTCCATGATTGGTAGTTGTCTGCACATGCGCGCATGCACAAGCGTACTGGACACCCAATTGAAGCTTTCATGAAAGGCGCTGTGTAACCCACTGTAACGCAATGCCCTAGTGCAACCTGGCGATGCAAAACGGCCTCACCACGCAATACGCCGCTTACATGGCTGCGCTTCAATAGGTCTCAGGGATGCAGGCGCTGTCGGCACCCCGCAGACGATCAACAACCAAGGAAGCACATCATGAAAATATCCATGACACTCAAAAGCATCACACTTGCCACCTTGCTGGGTGCGGCATTGACTGCATCGGTTCTGGCGCAGCCTGGCCCTGGCATGGGCGGCGGCATGGGCGCTGGCCCCGGCATGCAAGGCGCGGGCCCAGGCACCGGTCCTATGGGACCCGGTGGGCGCGGCATGCGCGGCATGCGCTTCGACAAGAACAACACGCCGGGCTGGACCCTGATGACCGCGGAAGAGCGCGTCGCCCACCAGGCCAAGATGCGCGCCGTCAAAACCTACGACGAATGCAAACAGCTGCAGGTCGAGCAGCACACCGCCATGGAGGCGCGCGCCAAGGAAAAGGGCGTGGTCTTGAATACACCGGGAAGAAATGGCTGCGATGTTGCCAAGGCACGTGGACTCATCCAGTAGGGCCATCACTCCAACCGCCCGGACTGCGGTCAGATCTTCTATAGATTTCATCGAAGGATATTCGCCATGTCATCGTCAAAAGCGTTCCCCATTGCCTTGCTGGCCGCCCTGGTGTTGAGCGCCTGCGGCGGCGGGGATAGTTTCCAGCCCGTGGGTGCTGGCGCAGGCCCTGGCGCTGGTGGTCCCCCGTTCGTAGTGGATTCCAGCGGAATATCAAGCTTCAATGCCCCGGCCTTGGGTTTGTCGCTGGCGACCCTGCCCATCGAAGCGCTCAGTGCGGCAGAGCAGGCGTCACTGGTCTGGATGCGCGAGGAGGAAAAACTGGCCCATGATGTCTATGCACAAATGGATGCGAAATGGGGTGCCTATACGCGCGCCTTTGGCAACATTGCCACCAGCGAATCCACCCACACCGAGGCCGTCCGCCAATTGTTGCTGCGCTACAGTCTGAGCGACCCGGCAGCCACATTGGCCGCCGGAGTGTTCCAGAATGCCACGCTGCAAGGGCTGCACTCGCAGTTGGTGGTCACTGGAAATGTGTCTTTGGTGGATGCACTCAAGGTCGGAGCGGCCGTTGAGGAGATTGACATCGTGGACCTCAACGCCGCCTTGCTGTCTGTCGACAACCAGGACATCCGACTGGTCTACACCAACCTCCACAAAGGTTCACGCAATCATTTGCGCGCTTTTGTGGGGCTGCTGCTCAACCTGGGCGTGACCTATGTCCCGCAGTACATGGACCTTGCCACGTATACCGCCATGGTCAGTGCGCCCACTGAGCCGTGAAGAGGCTATAGGTAGCGCGCCTCCAGGTGCTTGCGGAAGTGGGCCGCATTGAGCGGCTCACCCGTAGCGCGGGTCACCAGTGCGTCGGTCGACCAGCGGCTGGCCTGACTCCAGATATTGGCGTCCAGCCAGTCCATCACCGGTGACAGGTCGCCGCTGGCAATGCGTGCGTCCATATCGGGGTGGAGCTTGCGGATGGTGGCGAAGTACTGCGCGGCGTACATCGCGCCCAGCGTGTAGCTGGGGAAATAGCCAAACATGCCCATGGGCCAGTGGATGTCCTGCATGCAGCCGTTTTCAAAATTACCGGCTACGTCCACACCCAGATAGTCTTGCATCTTGGTGGCCCACAGCACTGGGATGTCCTCGGCCTCGATCTCCCCCGCGATCAGTGCGCGCTCGATCTCGAAGCGCAGGATCACGTGGGCCGGGTAGGTCAGCTCGTCGGCATCCACGCGAATGAATCCACGGTGAACCCGCGTGATCATGCGGGCCAGGTTGGCCGCGCCGAATGCAGCCTGATCGCCCAGATGCTTTTTGACCAGCGGCGCGATCAACTGCAGGAAGGCCGGGTTGCGCGCCAGTTGCATTTCGAACGACAGGCTCTGACTCTCGTGTATGCCCATGGAGCGGGCGCGGCCGACGGGCAGGTGCAGCGTGTCGCGCGGCAGGCGTTGCTCGTAGCGCGCGTGGCCGGTCTCGTGGATGATGCCCATCAGGCTGGGGGCAAACGTGGCTTCGCTGTAGCGCGTGGTGATGCGCACATCCTGCGGCACGCCGCCGCAAAACGGGTGGGTGGAAATGTCAAGCCGGCCAGCTTCAAAGTCAAAGCCCAGCAGGCCCATCACTTCCACACCCAGGGCACGTTGTTGGTCCACCGGAAATGGGCCCTTGGCTTCCAACACCGTTTCAGCTTGCTGCTTGGCAATGACTTGGGTGATGAGGTCCGGCAACCAGGTCTTGACGTCGCCAAACAGCTTGGTGATGGCGGCCTCGCGCATGCCGGGCTCAAATTTGTCCATCAGGGCTTCGTAGGGTGTGGTGCCAGTGGCATCGGCCAGGAATTTGGCTTCCTGGCGGGCCAGCTTCACCACCTCGCGGAAGTTGCCCAAAAAACCTTGCCAGTCATTGGCCTTGCGCTGTGTGCGCCAAGCGTGCTCGCAGCGGGCACCGGCCAGGCTTTGGGCCTCGACCAGGTCTTGCGGCAAGCGGTTGACCAGGGCCCATTCGCGTTGCATCTCGGCCAGACTGGCTTGGTCGGCGTCGGGCAAATCGGCTGCTGCCGCCTCGGCAAACTGGGCCTTGAGCGTGGGGTCGGTCAGTGTCTGGTGCATCAGCACCTGCAGCTCGGCCATGGCGGCGGCGCGCGCCTCGTTGCCCTTGGCGGGCATCATGGCGGCCTGGTCCCAACTGGCGATGGATGCCAGGTGGCCAAAGTTGTGCAAACGTTTGAAGGTTGCGTTCAGCGGGGCTAGTGTGGGTGAGGTCATAAGTTGTTTCAGGTGATATAGGGGGATAAAGACGCCAAAACCGCAGACTCAGGATGCGGCAGGGCTGGCGATGGGACGCGTGGGTACCGTGCGGTTGCAGATGTTGCTGTGCAGCGCACTGCGCACCGCCCAGCCGCCAATGGCGTGGCGGCTGGCTTCCACCAGCTTGCGCCAGGTGGCGGTGTCGATGCGCATGATTTCAATCGCGGGCTGCTCGGCCGCTGGAATGTCGGCCAGCATACGCGCCTGAGTGATGGGGATGTAACGCTCGGGCTTGTCATAAAAGCCCATGGCACCGGGGCCACGCGGCAACGAGGACAGCACCTCCATGCCCTTGACCACGCGCCCCACGACGGTGATGTTCAGGTCCAGCGCCCGTGGTGCCTGGCCGTTGATGGCGTACAGGCTGGTGCCATTGCTGCTGTCGGGTTTGGTGCTGCGCGCAGCGCCCACCATGCCATAGCAGTGGGCCAGCCAGGCCTTGTTCTTGGCGGGGTCAGCCGCCACCGGCAGGCCATCGACAAAACCACTGACGGGCGCCCAGCCATCCGGGTCGGTGAAACGGGTCAACGGCAGGCCCTTGAACGGAATCGAAAACTCGGCCGGCAAACTGGCCAGCGCTGTGCCCAGGGGCTTGACCTTGTCCTTCTCTTTTTCTTCATCGGCCGGATCGGCCCACTGTGTCACATAGTTGTCCTGCACCCGCACGATGGCAGAGCCGGTGTAGTAGCCCTCGCGCGCCAGCGTGCGGATGTTGGCCGCATGCTTGGGGGCAAAGCGCGGCGCCAGTTCCAGGATCACTTGCTGGCCGTTGATCTCCATGACCAGGGTGTTCTCGGGGTCGAGGCGGCGCCAGTCGCGGGGGGCGGATTGTTTGATGAGGTCGGCCTGGCTGGTGCGGGGCGGCGGTGCGGCTTGCGTGGCGGAAATCGCCAGCAGCGTGAGCAGAGATAGCACCAGGGGTGTTGAGGCGCGTTGGTTCAAGGGCAGACTCCTTTTGGGGTATGGCAAATCGCAGCGGCTGGTGGCGACTGCGTGGTCAAGGCCGACAGCATAACGCGACTGGCTTCATCGCGCTCCGCGTCGCAAGTCCCCAAAATTTTGAAGCGGTTGACGGTGCCTGCACGCACACTCGATAGCTATCAGACAAATAGCAAACTACGCAATGTTCACGAGGGCTACACCATTTTTTTTCAATGATTTTTCAGCATTGGAACGTCGTGCGACGTGACGTCCTGTTCGATCGCAATGCGCCGTGGGTGCGGTTCCTACCGTGGGCTATAGCGGAGATCCCCGAACCCTTGCAGAGTGACTACAAGACCGGCAAATTGCAGAGTATCAACTGGCAACTCTCCGCACAGAGCGACTTGTACGAAGGCAGGCTGCCCTGGGCAGACGCGGCTGCGCGTCTGTGTGAGCTGGTTGGGTCTCGTCGACATGAACTGATCTTCAGTGAGCATGGAGTCGAGTTCCAGAACGACGACGATGGCGGAGAGTTCAATACGTTGCTGGCCACTATCGAGGAGGTCCACCAATCGGAGGTTGCCGCACTTCAAGAGCGCGCCCCAAGATTCGCAGCTTCGACGACCATTCTTGGTGCAGTTCAACGCACATGAACGTTCCTTCCGGAAAGGTCGCGACTAAAAGTGTCCGCTAGCCCTCGTGGAATATACACATAACGCTACATAAATGATAGCAAACCGCTTCGCAGGTTAAGCCCCCGGTGCACCCATCGTCGCCCCTGCATAGGCCAGCCCGGCCGCCACGCCGCCAAAGCGGTTGCCTTCGACCACGGTGGCGCCGGGCATGGCAGTGCGCAGGGCCTCCATCAGGGGGCGCAGGGCGGACGAGCCGCCGGTCAGGTAGACGGCGTCCACGCTGGCCAGGCCCGAGCGCTGGACGCACAGCTGCGCGCATTGCACGACCTGGCTGAGTGCCTGCTGCAGCGTCTCGGCCATGACGGGCACGGTCACTGTGGCCCCCAAATGTTCGCTGGGTCCGTGGCCCAGAAAGTCCAGATCGACCAGCGCGTCCTCGCCGCTGATGGAGCAGGCAATCTTGGCGGCCTCCACGCCTGCCAGCATGCGGTGGCCGTGCTGGCCCTCCAGCGCGTCCATCAGGCGGGCGTGCAGAGTCTGGTCGGTGTAGTCGGTCCACAGCTCCTTGGCAAAGTGCATGGCCTTGCGGGTGTAGGCCTGGTGGATCAGGTGCCAGGTGGTCAGGTCAAAGAACACGCTGTTGGGCACCGGGCGTCCACCCGTGCCGATGTGGCGGTAGCCCAAGAGCGGCATCACGGTGGACAGGTCCAGCAGGCGGTCAAAGTCGGTGCCGCCAATGTGCACGCCGGTGGTGGCCAGGATGTCGGTCGTGCGGTCGCCCACGGCGCTGCGTGACGGGTTCAGGCGGATCACGGTGAAGTCCGACGTGCCGCCGCCAATGTCGACCACCAGGGCGGTGGTTTCCTGCTGCACGCGCTGCTCGTAATCCAGCGCGGCGGCAATCGGTTCAAGCTGGAAGGCGATCTCGGTGAAACCGGCCTCCAGCGCGGCGCGGCCCAGCGTCTCCTGCGCCAGCGCGTCGCGCTCCGGGCTGTCGTCGACAAAGTGCACCGGGCGGCCCAGCATGGCGCGGGTAAGGGGTTGGCCAACCTGGGCTTCGCAGCGGCGCTTGAGTTCCTTGAAGAACAGCACCACGATGTCAAAGAAGCGGATGCTGTGTCCGTCGACGGCGGTGTACTCGTCCATCAGACGGCTGCCCAGCAGGCTCTTGAGTGATCGCAACAGGCGCCCCTCGGTACCCGCCAAGTAGGCCTGCATGGCTTCAGAGCCATACAGCACGGTGTGGGTTTCGCTGGCAAAGAACAGCGCGGTGGGCATCTCAGAGCGCGCGCCGTCCAGCGCGATGGTGTGCATCTGGCCGTCGGCGCCAATCAGCGCGGCAGCGGAGTTGGAGGTGCCGAAGTCGATTCCCAGGGTCAGGTTGCGGGCTGCGGGTCGCTCACTCACCACGGGTCGATGCTCCCAGCACCTGCTTCAAAAAGGCGGCGATATCGGCAATTTCACGGGGGTGCACGGCGTGCTGCATGGGGTAGGTGTGCCACTGCACCGGGTGGCCCATGGCGGCCAGGGCGTCACGTGAGTTCTCGCCGCGTGCCAGCACCACGACCGGGTCCTGGGTACCGTGCGCCATGAAGATGGGGGTATGTGCATTGGCCTGCATGCGCTCGGTCACAAAACGGTCGGCCAGTGGTAAATAGCCCGACAACGCCATGATGCCGGCCAGTCGGTGCGGCAGGCGCAGCCCGGTGTGCAGGGCCATGGCACAGCCCTGGCTGAAACCGGCCAGCACGATGCGTTCATACGGGATGCCGCGGGCCACTTCATGCTCAATCAAGGCGGTGATGGCGCGCTCGGAATTTTGGATGCCTACCGCGTCTTGCCGGTCCACCAGGTTCAGGCCCAGGATGTCATACCAGGCCGGCATGATGTAGCCACCGTTCAAGGTGACCGGAATGCTGGGCGC
The DNA here is from genome assembly GCA_030645355.1 of Rhodoferax sp. Taxonomy (GTDB): domain Bacteria; phylum Pseudomonadota; class Gammaproteobacteria; order Burkholderiales; family Burkholderiaceae_C; genus Allorhodoferax. The sequence continues at coordinate 68,822 of JAUSNJ010000081.1, forward strand.
GTGGGGAAAGACAAAGCGGATGGGCGGGCAACCGTCCAGGTTCAGCTCGGGCACCAGGCCGGCAAAGTCATTGCCGTCGGCACCCAGGCCATGCAGCCAGATGACGGCGGCCGTCGGATTGGGGGCGGATTCGAGTTCGATGCGGGGCAGTAGGGAGGTCATATCCCCCGATTGTCCCCGATGGCCGGTCAGCGCGGGCGTGGCTAGAAAAAGCAATCCGGATAGACCAGCCGTGCCTGACCCATGGCGCGGTCGCCCAATGCCACCAGATCGTGCACGCAGTGTTCGGCCAGCGGCGCATGGGCCAAGTCTGCAATGTCTTCGAGGTGCCGGTTGGCCGCCAGTATCTGGTGCAGGTCCTGGACGGTCATGTCCAGCAGCTCAAACGCCAGTTGGATCGCCATGGCCCGGCTTCCTTCCTGTTGTTGCGGCAGCACGCCGTGCAGGTAGAGGGTGCCCAGGCACAGGGCATAGATGCCTTCATGGGCGATCAGGTAACGGCCAATAGCACTGAGCTCCGGGGTCTTGGCATCGCGCAAGGACAGCAGCGCATTGGACAGGAAGCGCAGGGCCGCAACTTCGTCAAAGCGGGGCTTGAGCAAATGCCGGGTCCACAGCAGGAGTTCGAGCTGGGCGGTGGGTCGCTGGAGCAGGGATGTTGTCATACCACTTGGCCTGTTCAATAGATGGTTCCCTGTGTTTATCGGCAGCCCTTGCGAAAACTGGAGCCCGACGACGGGCAGTCTGTCAACTCTGGATATCGAACGCCGAAAAATGGTTGGCCAAGTGCATGGCGTGGGCCTGTTCGTATTCAGCCTTGCTCAATTCGCCGTAGGCGAAATGCGGGCGCAAGGGCTGTGTGCTCTGGTGAAAGTCCGTCACCGCCTGGCGCAGCCGAGCCATGGCCGCTGCCGCTGCGGTGTCGGCGGCCAGTGCGGGCGCGCCGGGAATGGGCTCTGCCAGGTCGTGGCGCATGCGCCCGCGCCAGGCAAAGGCCTTGAACGCCAGGGTGCCTGCAGTGGCCTGGAACAGCGGCGACTTGGACTCTGGAAAGCCCGTCAGCGAATACTCGATGCTCTGGGCGCAATGGACCAGGGTTTGGGGCAGTGTCCACGCCGCAGTCGACTTCAGCGCCGACGCCTGGGCCAGGCGGTCGAGTTCACGCAGCGCCTGGTCCAGCGACGCAAAAACGAGTTGACGGTCCATGGTGGGTGCCTCCTGACATGCAGTGGTGGTCGCCGCTACGATGCCAGCGGCGGTCGTGGATACGAGAAATGCTCTACGGGAGGACATGTTGGTGGGGTGTGTCATGGTTTGGGCAGCCAGCCAAGGCCGTGCGCGTGCAGGCTCTGCACGTAGAGGCGGTCCTTGGTCTCGGTGATGGCGGTGGTTTCGGGGTAGGAACCGGTGGGGTCCTGCAGGTCGGCCACGATCTTGCCGTCCTCGGTGAAGGCGATCACATGCCCGTAGGACGGCGGTATCGGCCACAGGGCGCGTGGCAGGCGCAGGCTCAGGCGGCGCAGCCAGGGTTTGTCGGCCATGGCGTCAGCCTTGGGGTTGCGCGGCTTGGCAAAGCCGAGCCAGATCTTGCCGTCGATGCCACGCATCAGGTTGTCGGGGTAGCCGGGCAGGTTGTCCATCAGCACCGTGGCCTGCGGGCTGTTTTGCGCAACGTTGACGCCGCTGGCGGCCACGGCAATCTTCCACAAGCGGAACTTGCCGGTCTCGTTGACGAACAGGGTCTGCTCATCTGCGCTCAGGGCCACGCCGTTGGCAAAGCTCAGGCCATAGGCCAGTACGCGGGTGGCCTTGGTGGCGGGGTCGTATTCGAGGATGCGGCCGGTGGAGGCGCCTTCGATGATGTCCAGAACACTGGCTTCGAAGGTGCCACCCCAATCCTTGGGTGCAAAGCGGGTGGAGGCATCGCTGAAATACATCTTGCCGCTCTTGGCCACGACCACGGCGTCGGCATAGCGGATCGGGTCGCCGTTGACGCTGTCCGTCAGCACGGTGGTGGTCTTGCCGTCTGGCGCGATGGAGAGCAGGCCCTTGATGGCATCGGCTGCAATCAAGTTGCCGCTGGCATCAAAGTCAAAGCCCAGTACGCGTCCGCCGGTGTTGGCGAACACCGCCTGGTCGGAGCCGTCGGCATTCATGCGCAGGATATTGCCGCTGGCCACCGTGGTGTAGAGCTTGCCGTCCGGGCCAAAGGCGATGTGCTCGGGGCCGACTTCGCCGTGCAGGTCGATCAATTTCAGACCCGCCAGCTTGGTGTTTACGGCATGCACGCCGACGTAGCCGGGTGCCGTGGACAAGGTGAAAGCGACCGGTCGAATGGGGACCGGCCAAGCCAGCAAATACGCTACCGCCAGCAGGATCAGGGCGCCCAGGCCCGACAGAATGACTCTCATCGCGGTGTCTCCTTTTTTTGTGCGCCAAGGATAGCCGCAATGGACGGGCTAGCCCAGCAGGGCCTGCGCAAATTCTCGCGCGTTGAAGGTCTCCAGCTCTTCGAGCTTCTCGCCGACGCCAATGAAATATACCGGCACCGGCCGCTCCCGGGCAATGGCCGCCAGCACACCGCCCTTCGCCGTGCCGTCGAGCTTGGTGATGATCAGTCCGGTGAGCGAGAGCGCGTCGTCAAAGGCGCGCACCTGCATCAGTGCGTTCTGGCCGGTGTTGCCGTCGATGACCAGCAGCACCTCGTGCGGGGCCGTGGGGTCCGCCTTCTGGATCACGCGCTTGATCTTTTTCAGCTCTTCCATCAGGTGCAACTGCGTGGGTAGGCGCCCGGCGGTGTCTACCAGCACCACGTCTTTGCCGCGGGCCTTGCCGGCGGCTACTGCGTCAAAACTTACGGCGGCGGGGTCGCCACCTTCCTGGCTGACAATCTCCACCAGGTTGCGGTCGGCCCACACGCCGAGTTGCTCACGCGCCGCGGCGCGGAAGGTGTCGGCCGCGGCCAGCAGCACGCTGGCGCCGTGTTCGGACAGGTGGCGCGTGAGCTTGCCAATCGACGTGGTCTTGCCCGCGCCGTTGACACCGGCCACCATGATGACGGTGGGCTTGTGCTCGCCGATGACCAGGGGTTTTTGCAGCGGTTGCAGCAGATCGGTCAGAGTGGCGATCAGGATGTTCTTGAGCGCGATGGGGTGGGTCACGCCACTGTCCCTGACCTTGCGCCGTAGCTCGGTCAGCAGGTATTGCGTGGCGGGAACGCCGGCATCGGCCATCAGCAGCGCGTCTTCCAGGCTCTCATAGAGGGTTTCGTCGATGACCGAGCCGCCAAACACGGTTGAGATGCCGCTGGCGGTCTTGCCCAGACTGGCCTTGAGCTTGTCGACCCACTTCTGCCGCTCGGGGGGAGGGGCCCCGGGCTCCGGGATGTCGATGGGGATGACCAGTGCGCTGCCGATGAGCGAACCACCAGAGGGCGGTGCAACCAAGGGTGGGGGCGCGGTGGTGGGCGTGGCGGCCGGGGCAGGAGGGGGTTTCTTTTTGAAAAAACTGAACATGTGTTGCGTTCTGGGAATGACAGCATTCTATGAAACACCTGTCCCTGTTCTCCTTACTGGCAATCCGGCCTTCCAGCAAAGGGCGCCAGACAAAGGTCATTTCCTGGCGGGCTAGGGTAAATCCCTGTCTTGGGCGAGAAAAAGCGGGAGAGACCCGCCCCACAATGCAGTAGTCCGTCCTCTGTGTTCCTATCGATGCATTACGTCATGCTCATCAATGCCGCCGTCAGCCTGATCATGGGCTGTGCGTTGGTACTGGTGTGGCGCCGGGACCCGACACAGACCTTCACGCGCTATGTGGGCTGGGCCAACCTGATCCAGCTGCTGGTTCCCCTGATCTACCTGGTGAAGTCGCAGGGCAATGCCACGGCAGACGAGCTGGGCAACTTTGCGTTGACGGTGGTTGCGGCGGCGTACTCGACCCTGCTGCTGCAGGGTGCAGCCGATTTGGCACACCGCGAGGTTCCCAAAAATGGTGGGTGGATGACTTTTCTCGTGATGGCGGCGGTCAATGCTGCTGCGGTCGGCTTTGGCGGCCCGCGGATGGGGCAGGCCAGTATGGGAACTGTCAACACCTTGCTGGGCGTTGTCTGCACCTACTGGCTCTGGAATGCGGGTGCCACGCGTTTCAGCTCCGAGAAACTGGTGGGGCCCTTGCTGGTTTTGCTCGGCTTGATCCAGTTTATTTACGTGGTCTACCAGGATGCAGGTGCCGCCTTGCTGGCGACACTGGGCGCCCTGTTGCGGATGATGCTGGGCCTGGTGTTGCTGTACGCCGCGCTGGATCGCGGGACCCTGGCAACGCGCAAATTGCAGAGGCGTTTTGAGCAGCTGACTGAGCGGTCCCACCAGGGCATCATGATCAGCCTGGGTGACAGCAGCATCGTGTATGCGAACCCGGCCTGCCTGGCCATTTATGGGGTAGAGACCCTGGATCAGCTGAAGGTGGTCACGGTTGCGCGGACCATTCCCAAAGAAGAGCGCGCCAAGGTCGGCGGGATACTGAGTGACATCCAGCATGGGCGGCAAGAGGACGCCAGTTACGAGGCATTGCGTTACCGCGGGGATGGCACACCCTTGTGGCTACGCTTCCACTATTTTTCGACCGAGTGGGATGGAGCGCCAGCGGTGCAGGTCCTCATTTCCGATGAGAGTGATCGCCATAAGGCCAACCAGGCCTTGCTGCGCCAGGCCATGTGCGATGAATTGACCGGATTGCCGAACCGTGCTGCGATGATTGCCAGCCTGCGCGCGCGTTGCAGCACGACGAATGACGCGGACCGCTTTGTACTGGTTCTGATGAACATTGACCGCTTCAAATTGTTCAACGAAGCCCACGGCCACTCCATGGGAGACGAGGTTCTGCGGGCGGTGGGGCAGGCCTTGCGCGCTGCGCTGGATGCAGACTGTGAGGTCATGCGGCTGGCGGGCGACGAGTTTGCGCTGGTATCGCCAGCCAATGCCAATGCCAATGGCGACACGGCGGTGGCGCTGGTAACGCGGGTTCGGCAACTGATGGCCAAGCCGATGTGGGTGTCAGGCCAGGAGTTCTTTCTGGACGCGTCGATGGGGATAGCCTTGTACCCCAGCAGCGCACGCGATGCCGAATCCTTGTTGCGCGCGGCGAATGCGGCGCTGCACGTGGCCAAGCGCACGCCTGGGACATCCCATCAATTGGCTGCAAAGGCGTTCGAGCGCGGTGCCAGCAATACGCTGGAGCAGGAGCAGGCCCTGCGCTCCGGGTTGGAGCGGTCCGAGTTTCAGCTGGTATACCAGCCCAAGGTCCATGCGCACACCGGCCAGCTGACCAGCTTTGAAGCCCTGGCCCGCTGGAATCGGCCCGGTGTCGGGCCGGTCAGCCCGCTTGAATTCATTGCCGCCGCAGAGCGCACAGGCTTGATTGGCAGCTTGGGCGCCGCCTTGTTGAGACAGGCATGCCTGCAAATTGCGGTCTGGCAGAAACAGTATGGCCGTTGTGTGCCGGTGGCGGTGAATGTCTCACCGTTTCAACTGCTGGACCCGCGCTTTCCCGAACTGGTCGCGGAAATTCTGCTCAGCTGCGGCGTGGCGGCGCAGTTGTTGACACTGGAAATCACCGAGAGCTCTGCCGTGCAAAACCTGGACCAAACAAGGCTGCAGGTCGAGCAACTGCGTGCCATGGGCGTACACGTCGCCATGGATGACTTTGGAACCGGTTTTTCGTCTCTCAATATGCTGCGCAGTTTGCGTCTGCATACGGTCAAGATTGACCGCGGTCTGATTGATCCGTTGCCGTCCCCCGATGCCGTTGCGGTGGTGCGTGCCATATGCCAGCTTGCTGACGCCCTGCATTTGCATGTCGTCGCCGAGGGCGTGGAGACCCTGACCCAGGCTGGTGCCGCGCGGGATGCCGGTTGTGGAGAACTTCAGGGCTATTTGTACTCCAGACCGCTCCTGCCAAGGGATGTCGGGCCGTGGCTGGCGCGCATGCTCTGGCAGTCGGAAGTTGACACCCTGGCGCTGCCCCTGCAGTCCGGTAAGCTTGGGGCATGAAGAAACCCAGCAAGCCCTCACCCAAGAGCGCCAGCCGCGCGCCCAAGGCGGCCGGCAATCCGCCCCGCACACCCGTCCACAATCGCCAACCCGGCGAGATTCGCCTGATTGGCGGGCAGTGGAAGCGCATCAAGCTCAAAGTCGCAGATCGGCCCGGTCTGCGGCCTACCCCGGACCGCGTACGCGAGACGCTCTTCAACTGGTTGGGCCAGGACTTGGGCGGTTTGCGTTGTGTCGACGCCTTTGCCGGCACCGGTGCACTGGGCTTTGAGGCCGCGTCACGCGGCGCGGCCGAGGTGTTGCTGGTTGAGCACGACAGTGGCTTGGTCGCGCAACTGCAGCGCGTGCACGCCCAGTTACTGGCGCTGGAGGTGCCCCAGCCCATGACTGCCCAGAAATTGAATATTGTTCGAGGCGAAGGCGTGGCCACACTGCGCCAGCTGGCCCCAGCCAGTTACCACGTAATCTTTCTCGATCCACCGTTTGACGCCGACCTGTACGAGACGGCACTGGCGGCGGCGGCCCGCGCGCTGGCAACCAACGGGTCCATCTACCTCGAAGCTCCCAAGGCCTGGACCGACGCCATGCTGGAGCCGATGGGCCTGGTGGTGTACCGCCACCTCAAGGCCGGTGCCGTGCATGCGCATGTGTTGCACAAGGCCGCCGGTTCGGGCGAGGCCCTGGGGGCATAATTGGCAGCACGCAGGGCCCTCTGGCCCCGGAGCCTTGTTGATGTCCACCCCCGTGATCGCCGTCTACCCCGGCACTTTTGACCCCATTACCCTGGGCCACCAGGACCTGATCCGCCGTGCGGCAGGGCTGTTTGACACGGTGATCGTGGCCGTGGCCGCGGCCCACCACAAAAAGACGATGTTCAGCCTGCAAGAGCGGCTGGACACAGTGCGCGACGCTATTGGCCAGTACCCCAACGTGCGGGTCGAGTCGTTTACAGGCCTGGTGCGTGACTTTGCTGTCGACCATGGTGCCAAGGCCATGTTGCGGGGTGTGCGTTCAGTGACCGATTTTGACTTTGAAAACCAGCTTGCCGGCATGAACCGTGCCCTGGCGCCGGATGTGGAAACAGTGTTTTTGACACCGGACGCGCGCTACCAGCATATTTCCAGTACGCTGGTGCGTGAGATTGCGACCCTCAAGGGGGATGTCACCCAGTTTGTGGCGCCAACCGTGCATGCCCGATTGATGCAAAAGCTCAAACCTCTTTAGGAATACTATGAAAATCTTGCTGCCCGTGGATGGTTCGGAATTGTCTCTGGAGGCGGTGCGTTTTGCCATTCGCATGGTGCTGGCCGGTCTGCGTGCGGATGCGGTGCTGGCCAATGTGCAGGAGCCTGCCACGCTCTATGAATTGCTGGTGGCACACGATCCCGAGGTGATCAACCGTGTCGCCGAAGAGGCCGGTCTGCATACCCTGCAGTCGGCACAGGCCCTACTCGATGCGGCGGGTGTGGTGTACGAATGTGAAGTCGCCAAGGGCGACCCGGCCCACACGATTGTCGATATTGCGGAGCGTTTCGCCTGCGACATGATCGTCATGGGCGCACGCGGAAACAGTGCGCTGCGCAGTGCCATGCTGGGCTCGGTGTCCAACGAGGTACTGCACGCCAGTGCCATTCCGGTGGTGATCGTCAAACCCGATGAGGTTTGAAGGGGCAACATGGCATTGATCATTACCGACGAGTGCATCAATTGCGATGTCTGCGAGCCCGAGTGCCCCAATGAGGCCATCTTCATGGGGACCGAGATCTATGAAATCGATCCCGCCAAGTGCACCGAGTGCGTAGGCCATTTTGATGAGCCCCAATGTGTGCAGGTGTGCCCTGTATCCTGCATTCCGGTGAACCCCCAGTTTGTCGAAGACCGGGAAACCCTGTGGTCGAAATACCGCCGTCTGCAACTGGTTTCGGCTACGAAGGACTGAGCGCCGCCTGGCCGAGCTGGTGTGCGGCTTGAGCCGCCCGGTGTTGCAAGGCCCACGCACCCATCTGCTGCTTGGGCATGGGTTTGCCGTAGTGGTAGCCTTGGGCGTGGCTGCATCCCATCGCCGCCAACTGCGCGCCGATGTCTGCGTCTTCAATGCCCTCCGCGATGGTGCTCAATCCGAGGGATCGGGCCAATTCCAGCGCGGCCTTGATGATGTGCCGACTGCGATCTGACTGACCGATCTGTTGCACAAAGGTCTTGTCAATCTTCAGGCAGGTAAATGGCAAAGACTGCAGGTAATCCAACCCGGCGTAGCCGGTACCAAAGTCATCCAGCGCAATGCCAATACCCAAAGCGCGCAGCGCGTGGAGTGACGACGCCACCGCAGCCATGTTCTGGATGATGATGGTTTCCGTCAACTCGATGCGCAGCTCCTGCGGTGGCATCTGGTGCAGGTTCAGGCATTCCTTGACGGCTGCGACGATGTCGCCGCCGGCCAGTTCCGGTGCCGACAGGTTGATGCTGACAAAAGGTGGATGGTCTGCGTGGGCGAGGCAAAAGGGACGCAACTCAGCCCAGTCGGCAACCGCCCGGTGCAGCACCCACTGACCAATGCGGTGGATCAGGCCGGTCTTTTCCGCCAGGGGGATGAATTCGATGGGGCTGATCAAGCCTAGGGCGGGGTGGTGCCAGCGGATCAGTGCCTCATACCCCACCACGGCGAGTTGGTCAAAGGCGATCAGGGGCTGGTAGAAGAGCTCCAGTTGCTGGCGGTCAATGGCGTCTGACAAATCCTGCGCCAGCGACAACGTGCGAACGGCAGCTTTGTGCAGGTCGATGGCTTCGGTCGAACCGGTGGTGTTTGCACTGCCCTGGCGCTGCTGCAGACCAGCAGCATCGTGTGTGCTGCGAAAACGCGCCAGCAACAGTTGCATCAGGTACTGGATGACGGAGTCTGATCGCAGCAGCAATTCTTCCACATGGCTGCGGTCAATGCGGATCAGGCGGGTGGGAACCAGTGCGCGAACCGAAGCAGTGCGCGGCTGACGGTCCAGTAGCGCCACTTCGCCGAACATGGCGCCTTCCGTCAGGATGGCAATGCGCCGCAACTCGGGTCCCACGCCGGTGAGAACTTCCACGCAGCCTTCTTCGATCACGTAGGCGGAGTCGCCAAGGTCTCCCCACTGGAAAACAAGCTCCTGCCCGTCGTAGACTTCCCGGTCAAATGCGTCTGTCATGGTGGTACCCGATGCATGCGAATGGCCGCGGTCCACTGTCGGCATGGTCGGCAAAGTGGGGCAGCAGTTGATTCACTATAAACCAAGCATCCCGGTTTGGCGAATCAACGCAGTGCTATCGGGTGCCGCTGGCGGGTGCTTTGGGTGCTGACGCGGCGCTGCGCGCGGTGAAGAACTCGGGCTCCTTTTTCTTCTTGGTATGGCTCTTTTGGGCCTGTTTCGGCGCGGCACCCGTGTGGGAAGCGTCCGCGGTCGGGGCAACGTTTTGTGCCGGAGAGACAGTCTTTTTCGTTTGCGATGGAGTCTGTTTGGCGCGGTCTGATCGCATCTGGGCCTCTTCCTTGATACGCGCTTTCTCCATCGCATTGGCGGCAACCAATTCCCGGCGTGTCTCGGCGTCGGCCCTGGCCTTTTGTGTCGGGCTACGCGGGTCGCTGACGTCGACCACGACCGCATCTGCACACGGTTTCTGACTGTACGTGTCGCCGCAGCGGTAGACTTTCTGGCTCTGAGCCCCCGTTGACAGGACGCAGCATGCTATGAGAATTGCAGCAAACGGGGTGGTGTGTTTCATGGTGTGCCTTGTGGTTCCTGGGGTGCGCGCGGTGGTGCTGGCGTATGGGCTCTGGGCGGTTTGCTGGTGTGCACCAACAGGGTGGCTTTCTCCATGTCGCCAGCCAGGAAGGCCGGTAGCGCCTTCAGCGAGCGGTCTATGCACTGGTCAATGGCGATGCGGTGGTCCAGCGAAGGTTTCTTCAGCACCCAGTTGACGACGTCGTCCTTGTTGCCGGGGTGCCCAACACCCAAGCGCAGGCGCCAGTAGTCGCCGCTGCCCAGCTGGGCATGGATGTCGCGCAAGCCGTTGTGCCCGGCGTGGCTACCGCCAAACTTGAGCTTGACCTGACCGGGGGCGATGTCGAGCTCGTCGTGGGCCACGAGGATTTCCTGCGGCGCAATCTTGAAGAAGCGCGCCAGCGATGCAACGGACTTGCCCGACAGGTTCATGAAGGTTTGTGGTTGCAACAGCCAGACGGTGTTGCCGTGCACGGTGGTGCGGGCCACCATGCCGTGGTAGCCCTTGTCCATGGACAGTCCCGTCTTGAGTTCGCGGGCCAGTGCCTCGACCCACCAGAAGCCGGCGTTGTGCCGGGTGGCTTCGTATTCCGGGCCGGGATTGCCCAGGCCGACAAACAGTTTGATCATGTAAAACGGACGCAGTAGTGTGTCTGGGATGGTAGGTGAAATTGGAGTACTCTCCAAACGACAACGGCCCACCGAAGTGGGCCGTCGACACAGCTTGCGCTGCGAATCAGTGCGGTGACTGACTTATTTCTTGGCGGCAGGTGCTTTTGCAGCGGCGGGTGCCTTGGCAGCAGGAGCGGCCTTGCCACCCTTGGCAGCGGGAGCGGCAGCAGCGGCTTCTGCAGTTGCTTCGGCAGATGCTTCAGCAGCAGAGGTCACCACGGACACCAGAACCGGATTCTCACGGCCCTTGACCACAGCCTTCACGCCTGCAGGCAACTTGACGTCGCTCAGGTGGAAGGACGTGCCCTTCTTCAGGCCGGTCAGGTCCACTTCGATGAACTCGGGCAAATCAGCTGGCAGGCAGGTGATGTTGATTTCATTCAGGACGTGGTTGATCAGGCAATGGTCGACCTTGAAGGCGGACGATTCTTCCTGGCCCTTGAAGTGCAATGGCACCTTCATGTGCATCTTGGTGTTGGCATCCACGCGCTGGAAGTCAATGTGCAAGATCAATTGCTTGTAGGGGTGCATTTGCACGTTGCGCAGCAAGACCTTGCTTTCCTTGCCAGCCAGTTCCATGTCCAGAACGGATGCGTGGAACGCTTCCTTCTTAATGGCGTGCCACAAAGCGTTGTGGTCCAGTTCGATCACAAGGGGTTCACCCTCGCCACCGTAGACGATACCGGGTGTGCGACCCGAATTGCGGAGACGGCGGCTCGCACCCGTACCCTGCTTGGCGCGCTCAAAAGCGACAAATTTCATAACATTACTCCTGAAGGAGTCCACCGCGACCAGTGCGACTCCGGTTTAACAAAAGCGCTGAATCACTGCCCTGTGCAGCGGCGCTTGCTTTTTGTCCCGACCAAACCTTTTCGAGGTTTTATAGAAACCTTAAAAAAGGTTTTATAGAAATCTCAAAAGAGATTTTCTTGATCCGAGAACAAACTCATGACCTACTCTCCCTTGGCGATGCGCTGAATCGTCTCAGCAATCAGCGGTGCCACGGAGAGTTGGCGAATCTTTTGGCATCCTGCAGCGGCTGCGCTGAGGGGAATGGTGTTGGTCACCACGACCTCGTCCAGCGCGCCACCATTGGCGATGCGCTCGATGGCGGGGCCGGAAAAAATGGGGTGGGTGCAATAGGCATAAACCTTCTTGGCACCGCGCTCCTTGAGCACTTCGGCCGCCTTGACCAGCGTGCCGGCGGTGTCAATCATGTCATCCATGATGACGCAGTTACGGCCTTCGATTTCACCGATCACGTGCATCACTTCGGACACATTGGCCTTGGGGCGGCGCTTGTCGATGATGGCCAGATCGCAACCGAGCTGCTTGGCCAGTGCACGGGCACGCACCACACCACCCACGTCGGGCGAAACCACGATCAGGTCCTCGTAATTCTTCTGGCGCAGATCGCCCAGCAGCACGGGGGACGCATAAATGTTGTCCACCGGGATGTCGAAAAAGCCCTGAATCTGGTCGGCATGCAAGTCCATGGTCAGCACGCGCGCGACACCCACGGCCTGCAGCATATTGGCCACCACCTTGGCCGTAATCGGCACGCGGGTGGACCGCGGGCGGCGGTCCTGGCGGGCGTAGCCAAAATACGGGATCACGGCACTGATGCGCTCTGCCGATGCACGCTTGAGCGCATCCACCATGATCAGCAGTTCCATCAGGTTTTCGTTAGTGGGCGCGCAGGTGCTTTGCACCACAAAGACGTCGCGGGCCCGCACATTCTGGTTGATCTCTACCGTGACTTCGCCATCGGAGAATCGACCGACGGTTGCCGCGCCGAGCGAGATACCCAGGTGGCGTGCGATGTCAGCGGCCATGCCCGGGTTGGCATTGCCGGTGAAAACCATGAAATCGGGGGGAGGTGAAGCCTGCATGCGGGTTCCAGCGAGTAGAGTAGGTTTATGCCTGTACGTTGCGCGCTGTGACCGGATCAGTCCCGGTCAACAGATTTGGCAGGGGAAGAAGGACTCGAACCTTCGCATGCTGGAATCAAAATCCAGTGCCTTAACCAACTTGGCGACTCCCCTACACAGGTTGACAGCGAAACGCTGCCCACCCCTAAACCGTTATTTCATCCGGCATTTAATCCGTCATTTTCCCATCGCTGGTTGCCCAACCCACCAGGGGATGAACATCCAAGTTGCTGCACAACCTGACTTGCCATGCGCTTGGCGCACTCGACACATCAATACCATGCAGCAGTTGCGCAAACACCGCGCTTCCAGAGCCCGTCATCCGGCCATTGAGCCCCTGCGACGTCAGCCACTCAAGGGCTTGGGTTACACCGGGGCACAACCTCTGGGCAACGGCCTGCAAGTCGTTACGGCCATAACTAAATAAAGAACCGTGAGTCTCTGCAGCGAAGCCTGAAATTATAGCAGTTTCTGAGTCCCGCTTCAACGACGGGTCTGAAAAAATTAGCTGGGTTTGCAGTCCTGCGTCTGGTTTGACCACCGCAAAGCGTTCGTGGGGCAATGCAATGGGCGTGAGTATTTCTCCAATGCCTTCGACCCAGGCGTGCTGCCCTCCCAGGAAGAAAGGCACGTCTGCGCCCAGATCCAGGCCCATGCGGGCTAGCGTTTGCAGCGGCAGATTCAGCTTCCACAGGCGGTTCAATGCCAGCAGGGTCGACGCGGCGTCGGACGATCCACCGCCCATGCCCGCCTGCGCCGGGATGGATTTTGAGATGCCGATGTGCACGCCCAAGGGGCATTGCGTGCTGTGTTGCAGCATGCGGGCGGCCCGCACCACCAGGTCGTCGTCGGGCAGTGTCCAACTGAGGTCCTCGCGGCTGATCAGGCCGTCGGCGCGCACACTGAAGTGCAGCGTGTCGCACCAGTCAATCAGCATGAACACCGATTGCAGCAGGTGGTAGCCGTCCGCACGTCGACCGGTGATGTGCAAAAACAGGTTGAGCTTGGCGGGGGCAGGGACGTCGTAGAGCGACTGCATGCAGAGATTATCCCGTGTGCTCAGCGATCAAGAATGATCTTGAGCTGGGCCGGCGTTTCGGGCTCCACCCGTTGGGCGGTGAGGCGTCCGTCCGACAACGCCCGCAAATCCACTTCCCAGCCGGGTGTTGGTGGTGAACTACCCTTGAGCCATTCAAACAGGCTCGCCACTGGCAGCACAGCCCCAGTGGTGTGGCGTGTCAGGGCATCCAGCGATTCAAAGTGCTGTGGTTCACCCGTCGTTTGCAACTGCGCGCCACCCGTGCCCCATTGCAGCCGCGCCAGCGTGCTCCCAAGCGGACTGAAGAATGACAGGCTACCGACCACTGCATCGCCTTGCAGGTCAAAATCTGCCGAGAACGCCTGTACCGGCGTGCTGTCGACCTTGAGTGACAGGCGGCCCTGCCAATGCGTGGGATGTCCGGCATTAGGGTCTCTAGCCCTCGTAGGGCTTGCACATCCTGCTATAAGAACAATAGCAAACGCCAAGACCAGGCGCAGGCCGGAACGATAACGGGCGCTCACGGCGTGCCACGCAGGCGCCGCATGGTCTCGCGCAGGGTTTCGTTCTGCGGGTTCAGCCCCACGCCTTCTTTCCAGATCGCACTGGCCTGGTCGCGTTCACCGACCGTCCACAACACTTCACCGAGGTGGGCGGCAATTTCTGCGTCCGGGCGGGCCTGGAAGGCGTTCTTCAACAAGCGCAGGGCTTCGGCCGCGTTGCCGGAGCGGAACTCGACCCAGGCGAGGCTGTCGGCAATAAACGGGTCGTCGGGCGCATACGTCAATGCGCGATTGATGAGCGCGCGCGCCTCCGCCAGGCGGATGTTGCGATCCGCCAGCGAGTATCCCAGCGCGTTGTAGGCGTGGTGGTAGTCGGGTTTGGCGTCCATGACCCGGCGCAAAAGGACTTCCATTTCGTCTGTCTTGCCCAGGCGTTCCGCCATCATGGCCAGGTCATACACCACGTCTATGTCGTCCGGATAGCGGCCCGCGGTATCCGTCAGCAATTGATAGGCCGCAGCGTACTGGCGGCTTTCACGCAGGATTTGCACCTCGGCATTGATCTTGTCCAGCGCGTCAGAAGGCTGCAGCTCAGGCACGCCATGTATGGCTGCCCGGGCCTCATCCACTTTTCCTTCTCGCGCCAGAATCGCGGCGTAGCGCCTCTGAATGCGCAGCGCGTCCTTGGGGCTGTCAATCTGTTTCAAATAGGCCTTGGCCTCATCGAGCCTTTGCCCTTGCTCTGCCACCTGTGCCAACAGCAGGTACGCCTGGACCAAACCGCGTCCCATGGTGGCGGACTGGCCCGCATCGGCGGGGGGAGGCGGATTCAATGCAATATAGGTCTTGAGCGAGGACTCGGCAGTTGCCAGCTTGGAGTCCTGCAGCTCAAGCGAACCACGCAACAGCCAGGCTTCCGGAAAATCCGGCTTCTCGGTGGTCAACTGCTGCATCTGTTTGTAGGCTTCTGCATACCGCTGTGCATTGATTTCATGGCGCGCATAGGCCATTCGCAGGTCGGGGGTCGGTTTCCCGGCCAGGTAGCGGTGGACGATGGATGCTGCCTGCGGGATTTTGTACTCCAGTAGTGCGATGGCCAACAAAACGGGTTCTTCTGCCTCCGCGTTGAGCGCTACACCGCGCCGGGCCGCGTCCATGGCCCCATCCATGTCCTGCGCCTGCATGCGCATCGTGCCAATGGCCGCCCAGGCTGCCGCACCCGTCGTGCGATTGACCAGCTCCGTGAGCAGGATCTTCTCGACCACCGTTGCCGAAAGTTTCTTGTCGGTCGTTCGGGCAAAGTAGCGTGGAAGCTGGCTGATCGCGGCTACCCGTTCGGCAGGGGCCAGCGCCGCCAACTCGCGTTTGAGTGGCTCCTGGGTTTCGGCAAGCCGGTTCAAGCCCAAGAGAATCTGGAGCTGGTAGCGATTGGCTTCACGCGACGATGGGAATGCGCGTGCCCAGGCCTGCGCGGCCTCCAGGGCGGACTCCCCACTGCGTCCCTGCAACGCGAGCTCGACCGCGCGCTCATAGAGTCGCGGTGAATTGGCTTTGCGCGCGGCATCGAGCATAAAGGCGTACGCCGAACCGTTGTCTCCGCTCTGGGCCGTCAATTCACTGACCAGTAACTGGTAGAACAACTCACCGTCCAAGTTGGAGTTGACTGGACCTTCCGTCTTGGGCGGAGCCCCCAGCGCAGAGCCGCCAACGCATGCCGCGGCCAGGGTCAAAAGAAGTAGACGGGGGATTCGTGTCATCAGACCATAATAATCCAAGCCGGAGAGCCCCCGCACCATGCCCGAATTACCCGAAGTTGAAGTGACACGGTTGAGTTTTGCCAGCCGCATTGCGGGTGCAGAGATTCAGGGCGTTCGCCTGGGCAAGCCCTTGCGTTGGCCATTGCACGGTGATCCCGAAGCATTGCCGGGCCGCCACGTGCTGGGAGTGCGCCGACGGGGCAAATACCTGCTGATCGATTTGGACCATGGCCTGCTCCTGCTGCATCTGGGCATGTCGGGTAGCCTATCGTTTTCGCTACAACCACCAGAGCCCGGCAAGCACGACCATTTCGATCTGCGCACCACCCAGGGCGTCTTGCGGCTGAACGACCCCCGGCGTTTTGGCGCCGTGGTCCTGGTGTCCGGTGAGCAGGATGCTGTGGCGCAAAAGCTGCTCGGCAAGCTCGGAATGGAGCCCCTGGATACAGGATTTGATCCACTGCGGTTCCGCCAGGGCCTGCTCCAGCGCAAGGCGCCGATCAAGCAGGTGTTGCTTGCAGGCGACGTCGTTGTGGGGGTTGGGAACATCTACGCCTCGGAGGTTTTGTTTCTGGCGGGCATTCGTCCAACGACGCCGGCCGCGCGCCTGAGCCTGCCGCGGGTCAAGAAATTGCACCAGGCAATTCGCGATGTGCTGGCACGCGCCGTACAGCGCGGAGGCAGTACGCTGCAAAACTTCTCCAACGCAGACGGTGAAGCGGGACATTTTCAGCTCGATGCCATGGTCTACGGGCGCGGCGGAATGGAATGCAAGGTGTGCGCGACACCGATCCGGGCGATCCGACAGGGGCAGCGCGCTACATTTTTCTGTGCCAACTGCCAAAAACCCTGAGTGGCTTGGCAGACCGCAGTGCTATATTGAGCGGCTAGACGGGGGGACACTTGACTACTTCATTTAACGAACAGTTTGACCAGCTTGGTACGTGGCGGCGGGAGTTTGGCCTGCGGCTGAAGTTGCTCGCCGAGTGGATGAAGGACAACGAGCTGCTGGACGCAGCGGTGGACGAGCGGTTGCGGCGATTGGGTACGCAGGTACGGTCTGACAAGGTCATGGTTGCCTTTGTCGCGGAGTTTTCGCGCGGCAAGTCCGAAATGATCAACGCGGTGTTTTTCGCCGGCTACGGTCGTCGCATCATGCCGGCCAGTGCGGGCCGCACCACGATGTGTCCGACCGAAATGGGCTACGACGCCGACGTGCCCCCGTGCTTGCGCTTGCTGCCCATCGAGACACGGTTGCAGCCCCAGGCGCTCATGGAGTGGCGCATGGTGCCCGAAAAATGGACGCGGATTGATCTGGATGTGAACAATCCGCAACAGTTGGCGTCTGCCCTGGAGAAAGTTGCCGAGACCCGCAAAGTGACGCAGGACGAAGCCCGCGCCCTGGGTTTCTGGCACAACCAGGCCCCTGACGACAACCCCTTGCTCGATTCTGAGGGCATGGTGGAGGTGCCCAAGTGGCGCCATGCCCTGATCAATATTGCCCACCCTTTGCTCAAGCAGGGGCTGGTCATTCTGGACACGCCCGGTCTGAACGCGATCGGTGCCGAGCCCGAGTTGACGGTCAGCCTGATTCCGCAGGCCCATGCCGTGGTTTTCATTCTGGGTGCCGATACCGGCGTCACCAAGTCAGACCTGTCGATCTGGCGCGAGCACCTGATCACCGAGTCGGGCGATACCGATTCGCGGCTGGTGGTCCTGAACAAGATCGACACGCTGTGGGACGACCTCAGTTCACCCGCCCAGATCCAGGCCCAGATTGACCGGCAAAAGGTCAGCACCGCCGAAATACTGGGGATTCCTCAAGACCGCGTGATTGCCGTATCGGCGCAAAAAGGGCTGGTGGCCAAGGTCACCGACGACGATGAGCTGCTCCAGCGCAGTTGCCTGCCGGTGCTGGAAGACGCACTGGGGCGCGGCATGATGGGCAAGCGCCAGCGCATTCTGAGCGAAGCCATGGCATCCGGTATCACGGATCTGCGCGCCGAAACCGGCCGCGTCATCAATATCCGTAAACGTGACCTGACCGAGCAGATGATGGAGCTCAAGGGACTGCAGGGCAAGAACGCGGCGGTCATCAAGCACATGCGTACGCGCATCTCGCAGGAACAGGCCGAGTTCGATCTGGGCGGAGCCAAGATCCACGCCGTGCGGTCGGTGCACCTGAAGTTGTTGCGCGAGGTGTTCGGCATTTTGGGCTCGACCGCCTTGAAGAAGGAAATGGCGCAGCTGACGGCGACTCTGCTGCAAAAAGGCCTGAAGCTGGGTGTCAAGCGGGCCTATGGCGAGACCTTTGACCGCTTGCGGGCCAATTTGCAAAGGGTTCAAACGCTGTGTGGCGAGATTCAGTCCATGTTGGCGGCATCTTTCCGCCAGCTCAATGGCGAGCACGGCTTTTCCCTGCAGGCGCCCACCGAACCGCAGATGGCCCAGTACCTGACCGACCTGGACATGGTGGAACGCAGCCACGTGCAGTACCTGGGCATTGGCAATGCGTTCAAGCTGGCCCAGCCCGAGTTTGCGGACCGGTTGGTGCGGGCGTTGTCCACGCGCTTGCGGGGCATCCACGAAACGGCGCTGGGGGATGTGGAGTTGTGGAGCAAGTCGGCAGCCGCCCAGCTCGATGCGCAATTGCGCGAGCGCCGGCGCAACTTCAGCCGCCGAATTGAAGCCATAGACCGCATCCAGCAGGCCGCAGGCGGTCTGGAAGACCGTATCCAGGACGTGGACCAGCAGGAAGCCGCGCTGAGCCAGATTGAGCTCAAACTGATTGAACTGACCGACTACCTGATCGCCTCCCATAGGCCCGCCGGTACGCCGATCGACATCGACATCGCCTTCGCTTGACCACGCCGTTGGACCGCGGGCCATCGGGGGCACCGGACGCCTTCGCCAGGCGGGTGGTGGCCTGGCAGGTGGTGCACGGACGCAACGACTTGCCTTGGCAAAACACCCAGGACCCCTACCGTGTGTGGCTGTCCGAGATCATGCTGCAACAGACGCAGGTGGTGACGGTGCGCGGCTACTTTGCACGCTTTCTGGAACGCTTCCCCGACGTATCTGCGCTGGCCTCGGCCAGCCTCGACGATGTCCTGGGTCTGTGGAGCGGCTTGGGTTACTACAGCCGGGCGCGCAATCTGCACCGCTGTGCGCAGCACATCATGGAGCGCCATGGCGGTGCGTTTCCTGCCACCGCAGAGCTACTGGAAACCTTGCCCGGAATCGGACGCTCCACGGCGGCGGCCATCGCGTCGTTGTGCTTTGGCGAGCGGGTGGCCATCCTGGATGCCAACGTGAAACGGGTCGTGACCCGTGTGCTGGGATTTGATGCCGACCTGGCACAGGGTGCCCATGTGCGGGCCTTATGGGACGCCGCCACGCAGCTGTTGCCAACCGGCAAAACGGCACCACGTGCCATGGCGCGCTACACCCAGGGCATGATGGATCTGGGCGCAACCGTGTGCCTACCCAAAAAGCCGGATTGCGCCGCCTGCCCGGTGCGCCTGGATTGTGTGGCGGGCGCGGTGGGGGACCCGCAACGCTACCCGGTACGGACCCGCACACTCAAACGCAGCAGCCAGTCGATTTGGTTGCTGTGGGCGCAGTGTGACGATGGTGCGGTGTGGCTGGACAAGCGGCCGACCCCCGGGGTCTGGGCCGGGCTGCATTGCCTGCCTTTGTTTGACAGTGAAGAGTCCTTGAAGGCTGCCGTACCCGAGCCGTTGCAGGCGAAGCTGCGCGCGCTACCGGTCTTCACCCACGTGCTGACCCACAAAGACCTGTATCTGCACACCTGGCGGGTGGATGTTGCGGACCGGTCCACCGTGCGGGGTGCGGGCCGGTGGCTGGGTGGCGAAGAATGGCCGCAGACGGGATTGCCTGCACCGATTCGCAAGCTGTTACAGGTCACAGTGCCAATTTGAGGCGTTGATACACTGGTCAATCGGGCTGTAGCCCTCGCGAAATATGCAGTTATTGCTATCAAATAAGTAGCACGCTAGATCGCGTCGATTTCCCGGTGCCGCTTGAGCGTGACCCACTCGGATGCAAAGCGCTGGGCCAGACGCTCGACCAGATAGACCGACCGGTGCTGCCCCCCGGTGCAACCGATGGCAACGGTGACATAGCTGCGGTGGTCGCGTGCCAACGCGTCCAGCCAGTTCTCCAGAAAGTGGGCAATGTGGTGCAGCATCAAATCGACCTCTTCCTGCGCTTGCAGGTAGTCGATCACCGGCTGGTCACGCCCGGTCAGGTGGCGCAGGGTCGGTTCGTAGTGCGGGTTGGGCAACATGCGCACGTCAAACATGTAGTCGGCGTCCGCCGGCACCCCGCGCTTGAACGCAAACGACTCGAAGACCAGCGTCAGTTGGCCGGTCGGTGCGGAGATCAGTGTCTTGACATAGCCCTGCAACTGGGCCGGACGGATGATGCTGGAGTCGATGACGTGTGCCTCCTGACGCAGCACAGCCAGCAATTGACGTTCCAGCTCAATGGCATCGACCAGTGCGCGGCGCGCGTCCTGCTCGGCATATCCCGCCTCCGCTTGCGACAGCGGATGCTTGCGCCGCGACTCGGAATAGCGGCGCACCAGGGTGTCGGTATTGGCATCCAGAAACAGCGACTTGACGCCGATACCTCGGCTGCGCAGCGTCTGCAGTTGGTGCGGTACCAGCGGCAATGACGTGGCACTGCGCACATCCATGGCAATGGCGATGCGGGGGGCCTGGTGCTTTTGCTCCAGCTCCACAAAAGGCAGCAGCAGCTCGGGGGGCAGGTTGTCCACGCAGTAGTAACCGGCGTCTTCCAGTGCGTGCAGGGCGACCGATTTGCCCGAGCCCGACATGCCTGTGATCAGCACAATTTCCATGGGTTGCAGCGCGTCGTGCATGAATTCACACTCCGGACTGCAGCATTTCCTTGGCGTGCGCCAAGGTGGTGCTGGAGAGTTTTTCGCCACCGAGCATGCGCGCGATTTCGGCGACACGCTGTTCGCCCACTGCGGCGGATACTGTGCTGAGCGTGACCTTGCCATGCATCTGCTTGGCCACGACCAGGTGGTGGTCGGCACAGGCTGCCACTTGGGGCAAGTGCGTGACAGCCAGTACCTGCCGGTCCGCGCCCAACTGGCGCATAAGTCGGCCCACCGTCTCGGCCACGGCGCCGCCCACACCGGAATCCACCTCGTCAAAAATCAAGGTTTGGGCGGTGCCCAACTGGCTGGTCGTTACCGCAATAGCCAGCGCCATGCGTGACAACTCGCCGCCCGAGGCCACCTTGCCCAACGGCCGGGGCGTGCTGCCGGCATGGCCGGCGACGAGGAATTCGACCGACTCCAGCCCCTGCGATTGCGGCGCGGCCAGCGGTGTCAGCGCCACGTCGAAGCGGCCGCCGGCCATGCCCAGGCCCTGCATCGCCTGCGTCACCGCGGCGGCCAGCGGGCCGGCGGCCTGGCGGCGGGCCGCGCCGATGCGCTGCGCCTCGGCCTGGTAGTGGCGGTCGGCCTCGGCCAGCTGCGCTTCCAGCGCGGCGGTGTCGGTGGCGGCGTCCAGCGCGGCCAGTTCATCGCGCCACTGCGCCAGCAGCGCGGGCAGGTCGGCGGGTGGGCGGCGGTAGCGGCGGGCCAGACCCACCCAGGCCGACATCCGCTCGTCCAGCTCGGCCAGCCGCCGCGGATCGAGATCGGCATGGTCGAGGTAGGCGTTCAGCGAGTGCGATGCGTCCTGCAACTGGGCCAGCGCACCCTGCAGCGCGTCGATGATGGTGGCGATGCGGGCATCGTGCTCGGCCACGTCGCCCAGCGCATCGATCGCGCGGCTGGTCAGCGCTTCGGCGTTGCCCTCGTCGGCGTCGGCCACCTGCTGCAGGGCCATCCGCGCGGCGTCGATCAGCGCCTGCGCATGGGCCAGGCGCTGGTGCTCGGCGTTCAATTCGTCCCATTCGCCGTCGTTGGGCGCCAGCTTGTCGACCTCGTTGATCTGCCAGGCCAGGCGCTCACGCTCGCGCAGCAAGTCGTCGCCGCGTTCGCGGGCGCGGGTCAGCGCATCGGTGGCGGCCTTGCGTTCGGCAAAACGCCGGGCCAGCTCGATCGTGCTGAGGCCGGCCTGCAGGTCGAGCAGCTCGCGCGTGGCGGCGGCGCGGGTGAGGCTCTGCCAGGCATGCTGGCCGTGGATGTCGAGCAGGTGGTCGGCGGCCTCGCGCAGCTGCGTCACGGTGGCCGGGCTGCCGTTGATCCACGCACGGCTCTTGCCCTGCGCATCCACCGTGCGGCGCAACAGCAGCGTGCCGGGCTCGTCGCCGACGAAGCCCGCGGCATCGAGCCAGGCCGCCAGTGAGGCCGGGGCGTCGAACTCGGCGCTCACTTCGGCCCGCACGGCACCTTCGCGCCCCACGCCCACGTCGCCGCGGCTGCCCAGCGCCAGCTGCAGCGCATCGACCAGGATGGACTTGCCCGCGCCGGTTTCGCCGGTCAGCACCGAGAAGCCGGCGTGGAACTCCAGCTCCAGGGCGGGCACGATGACAAAGTCACGAAGGGCCAGACGACGCAACATGGTCAGACCACGCCTTCGTACCAGCGTAGTTTTCTGCGCAGCGTGGCGAAGTAGCTCCAGCCGCGCGGATGCAGAAAGCGCACCTTGTGCGCCGAGCGCTGCACCCGCACCTGATCGCCGTGCAGCAGGCTGGCCAGCCCCTGCATGTCGAAGTTGGCCGAGGCGTCGCGCCCGGCCACCACGGTGATGCGGATCGGCCCCGCATCGGGCAGCACGATGGGCCGGTTGCTCAGCGTGTGCGAGGCGATCGGCACCACCACCCAGCCGGCGATGCTGGGGTGCAGGATCGGCCCGCCGGCCGACAAGGCATAGGCGGTGGAGCCGGTGGGCGAGGCCACGATCAGCCCGTCGGCCCGCATGTTGGCGACGAACTCGTCGCCGATGTCGATGCGCAGCTCGACCATGCTGGCGGTGGCGCCGCGGCTGACCACCACGTCGTTCAGCGACAGGCCTTCGAAGATGCAATCGCCGTCGCGCCAGACCTCGCCTTCGAGCATGGCGCGGAAGTCTTCTTCGTAGTCGCCGGCGATCATCGGCGCCAGCGCGTCGCGGTAGTGGCCGATGGGCACGTCGGTGATGAAGCCCAGCCGGCCCTGGTTGATGCCCACCAGCGGCAGGTTGTAGCGCGCCAGCTCGCGGGCGATGCCCAGCATCGTGCCGTCGCCGCCCACCACCACCGCCAGATCGCATTGCGCGCCGATCTCGTCGAGCGTGAGCGCGTCGAAATCGGTGACGCCGGTGCTCTGCGCGGTCTGCAATTCGAACGACACGTCCAGGCCCTGGCGCACCAGGAACTGCGCGATCTCTTCCAGCAGCGGACGGATGCCATCGGCTTGGTATTTACCGACCAGCGCTGCATGTTGGAATCGACGGGCCATGCGCGGAATTACACCACAGGGCCCTTTGGCGAGAGGGTGGCGTCGCCCCTGTCCGTACAATGAAAATTCACCCCTGAAAAGCGTATGGACGAGCGTGCACGCAGCCTGCTGAAGACCCTGGTCGAACGCTACATCGCCGATGGCCAGCCGGTGGGCTCGCGCACGCTGTCGCGGGCCTCGGGGCTGGAGCTGTCGCCGGCCACCATCCGCAACGTGATGGCCGACCTGGAAGACCTGGGCCTGATCGCCAGCCCGCACACCAGCGCCGGGCGGGTGCCCACCGCGCGCGGCTACCGGCTGTTCGTCGACACCATGCTCACCGCGCGGCCGCCGCTCGACCTGCACCACACCCCGCCCGAGATGGCCGGCGTGCGCGAGCAACTGCAGCCCGACCAGCCGCAGCGGGTGATCGCGCAGGCCGCGCACCTGCTGAGCAACCTGTCGCACTTCGTCGGCGTGGTCACCGCGCCCAAGCGCGCCAGCGTGTTCCACCACATCGAGTTCCTGCGGCTGGGCGACAAGCGGGTGCTGGTGATCCTGGTCTCGCCCGACGGCGACGTGCAGAACCGGGTGATCTTCACCGCGCGCGATTACGCCCAGGGCGAGCTGATCGAGGCCACCAACTACCTCAATACGCACTACGCCGGCCTGGCCATCGAGGAGGTGCGCGCCCGGCTGAAGCACGAGGTGGAAACGCTGCGCAGCGAGATCGCCGCGCTGATGCAGGCCGCGGTGCAGGCCGGCAGCGATGCGCTGGCCGACAACACCGAGCAGCTGGTGGTCTCGGGCGAGCGCAACCTGCTGGGCGTGCAGGACTTCGGCAACGACTTGGGGTCGCTGCGCAAGATGTTCGACCTGTTCGAGCAGAAGACCGAGCTGATGCGCCTGCTGGAGAACAGCAGCCTGGCCGAGGGCGTGCGCATCTACATCGGCGGTGAATCGGGCGTGGTGCCGTATGAGGAGCTGTCGATCGTCTCGGCGCCCTACGAGGTGGACGGCCGCATCGTCGGCACGCTGGGCGTGATCGGCCCCACCCGCATGGCCTACGACCGCATGATCCAGCTGGTGGACATCACCGCCCGGCTGGTGGGCAACGCGCTGAGCCAGAAGTAGCTGGCGCGCCGGTGTCGCAGGCCGCGCCAGCCCCCTCCTACAATCGTCCGCTTCGGGCCGCTAGCTCATGATGGTTAGAGCAGCAGACTCATAATCTGTTGGTGCCGTGTTCGACTCACGGGC
>JAUSNJ010000088.1 GCA_030645355.1 Rhodoferax sp.
ACGAGCAGATCGACATGCTGGCCGCCCACAAGACGCAGCTGCCGCACCGCGTGTTCCTGAAAATGAACACCGGCATGAACCGCCTGGGTTTCAAGCCCGAGCGCTTTCGCGCCGCCTGGATCCGGCTGAACGCCTTGCCGCAGGTCGAAGAGATTTCACTGATGCAGCATTTTCCCGATGCCGACGGCCCCAAGGGCATCACGGCGCAGCTCCAGGCCTTTGACGCCGTCACCCACGACCTGCCCGGCGAGCGCACCCTCAGCAACAGCGCCGCCATCCTGCGCCACGACGAGGCGCTGGCCGGCCGCTCCGACTGGGTCCGGCCCGGCATCGTGCTGTACGGCAGCGCGCCGGACTTTCCCGCGCGCAGCGCCGCCGACTGGGGCTTGCAGCCGACGATGACGCTTGCCTCCAGAATCATCGGCACCCAGCAGCTGGTGGCCGGCGACACGGTCGGCTACGGCTCCAGTTTTGCGGCTGGCGGACCCATGCGCATCGGCGTGGTGGCCTGCGGCTACGCCGACGGTTATCCGCGCCACGCCCCCACCGGCACGCCGGTGCTGGTCAATGGTGTGCGGTGCCGTATGGTTGGCCGCGTCAGCATGGACATGATCACCGTAGACCTCACGCCGGTGCCCGCCGCCGGCATGGGCAGCGAGGTCACGTTGTGGGGCCAGGGCCCGAAAGGCGCCGTGCTGCCCATCGACGACGTGGCGCGGGCCGCCGGCACGGTGGGCTATGAGCTGATGTGCGCTGTGGCGCCGCGCGTGCCTGTGGTGGCGGATTGATCTGAATGAAAGCAGCGTAGCCCTGCGCTGCTGAACCGGCGGTAGGGCAAGGCGTGCCTGCGCGCACCTCAGTAAACCAGGCCCCTGGCCACCGTCGGCAACGCGGTTTTGAACTTCGCCGCCAGCGCGCTGCTGGCCTGCACCAGCAACTGCGTGTCCAGCCCCACCGCCACAAAGGTGGCACCCAGCGCGAGGTAGTGGCGCGCCAGTGCCTCGTCAGAGACCAGGATGCCTGCGGCTTTGCCGGCCTTCACGATGCGCGCAATCGCGTCCTCGATCGCCGCCTGCACGTCGGGGTGGCCGGGGTTGCCCGGATGCCCCATCGACGCCGACAGGTCGGCCGGACCGATGAACACGCCGTCCACGCCGTCCGTCGCGGCAATCGTGTCCAGATGGCGCAGCGACTGCTCGGTTTCGGCCTGCACCAGCAGGCAGACCTGCCCGTTGGCTTCATGCACATACGACGGG
>JAUSNJ010000090.1 GCA_030645355.1 Rhodoferax sp.
CGCGCGCGGGCAGCCCGCTGAGCGACGCCCGGCTCGGCATCGTCGATGCGCTGGCGCGCCACGACACGCCGTTTGCGCTGTTCCTCGACGATTTCGAGCTGATCACCGAGCCCGCGGTGCTGGGCCTTGTGCGCGAGATCATCGACCACCTGCCGCGCCGCGGCCAGCTGGTGCTGGGCTCGCGCAGCCTGCCCGACCTGGGCCTGGGCCGGCTGCGCGCGGCCGGCCACCTGCTGGAGATCGACACCGAGCTGCTGCGCTTCAGCCGCGAGGAGACCCAGCACTTCCTGGCGCTGCGCCGCCCGGCGGCGGGCGCGGCCACCGGCGCCAGCGCGGCCGGCGCGGCCGATTGGTCGACCCAGATCGACCATCTGCACCACAAGACCGAGGGCTGGATCGCCGCGCTGTGGCTGGCCTCGATGGCGCTGGATTCGGTGATCGCGCGCCAAGGCAGCGTGGCCGAGTTCATCGCCCAGTTCTCGGGCAGCAACCGCGCGGTGGCCGATTTCCTCGCCGAGGACGTGCTGGCCCGACAAACCCCCGAGGTGCGCGACTTCCTGCTGCGCACCAGCATCCTGCGCCAGTTCAACGCGCCGCTGTGCCAGGCGCTGAGCCCGCGCAGCGACAGCCGGCGCATCCTGGCGCAGCTGGACGCGGCCAACCTGTTCATCACGCCCATCGCGCCCAGCGCGCCCGCCGCGCCCATCCCGTCGACCCCGACGGTGCCCGCCAGCGGCGCGGCCGGCGCCGGGCCCGACGACCAGCGCGAGTGGCGCTACCACAGCCTGTTTTCCGACTTCCTGCGCGCCCAGCTGGCACGCGAGCGGCCCGACGAACTGGCCCGCCTGCACCTGGCCGCCTCGGGCTGGTACGAGGCGCAAGGCCGGCCGGTGCCGGCCATCGACCACGCCATCGAGGGCGGTGACGCACCGCATGCCATCAGCCTGCTGGCCGCGCATGCCACCGACTTTCTCGACCAGGGCCGCATGCGCCTGCTGGCGCGCTGGTTTGCCGCGCTGCCCGCCGCCGCGCTGGCCGACCGGCCGATGCTGCAGGTGGTGTCGCTGTGGGCCTGCACCCTCACCCGCGGGCCCTGGGCGGCGATGGAGCAACTGAACCAGTCGGGCGTGGCGCACAGCGCCGATGCCGCGGTGCGCGCGCATGTCGACGCGCTGCAGCCGATGCTGCTGGCGATGATGGACCGGGTGGAAGAAGCCGGCGCCATCGGCCGCGAGCACCTGGCCCGCGTGCCCACCGGCCAGCCGTTTGCCGACAGCGTGCTGTGCAACGCGATGGCCCATGTGCTGGGCGTGCTGGGCGAGCGCGAGCAGGCCCAGCGCCTGCTCGATGCCGCGCGCCGCGGCCAGCAGGGCGGCGGCTTCAACCGCATGTACACCGAATCGGTGGAAGGCCTGCTCGACCTGCAGCAGGGCCGGCTGCGCCAGGCCACGGCACGCTTCCGGCTGGCGCTGGGCATGGCCTCGGGCACCACGCCCGAAGGGCTCTGGCAGCCCACCCACGGCAATGCCTGGGCCGGTGTGCTGTACGCCGCGGCCATGTACGAGGCGCACCAGCTGGCGCAGGCCGAGCACCTGCTCAACGTCTACCTGCCGCTGGCGCGCGACGTGGGCCTGCCCGACCACATGATCCTCAGCCACGTGATGCGCTCGCGCATCGCCTTCGAGCGCGGCGACATCGACACCGCGCTGCAGGTCATCACCGAGCTGGAATACCTGGGCCACCACCGCCAGCTGCCACGCGTGGTGGCCAGCGCCCGGCTCGAACGCGCCCGCGTGCTGATGCTGCAGGGCCAGGCCGAGGCCGCCGCGTTGGCGCTGGACCGCGCCGACGACCCCAGCGTGTGGCAACGCGTGGCGCGCCACCAGATCAGCGCCCACGACGTGGACGATCTGCCGATCGCCCGGCTGCGCTGGCAGGTGCTGTTCGGCGATGCGGCCGCCGCCGCGCTGGCCGCCGCCGCCGGAGCCGCCCAGGCCCAGGCCGCGCAGCGCCAGCGCCGCGCGCTCAAGCTACAGCTGCTGCAGGCCCTGGCGCTGCAGCGCGCGGGCGATACCGCCGGCGCCGTGG
>JAUSNJ010000093.1 GCA_030645355.1 Rhodoferax sp.
ACTGCGCCGCCAGCGTGGCCACGGCCAGGTACAGGCCCTTGACGCGCAGGCTGGGCAAGCCAAACAGGATGCCGAACGACATGGCGCACAGCCCGCCCAGGATCAGCGTCGGGATCAGCGGCATGCCCGGGATGCGCACAAAAAAGTTGTAGGCGCCGTAAGCCCCAACCGCCATGAAGGCGCCCGAGCCGAGGGAAATCTGGCCGCAGTAGCCCACCAGGATATTCACCCCGATGGCGGCCAGCGACATGATGACCAGCGGAATCAAAATCGAGGCGTAGAAGTAATCGCTGGCCAGCAGCGGCACGGCGATAAAGGCAAAGGCCAGCATCAGGCCAATGGCAATGCGGTCCTGCGTGATCGGGAAGATTTGCTGGTCAGCCCGGTAGGTCGTCTTGAACTGGCCGTTTTCGCGGTAGAGCATGTTGGTTCCTTGTTCTTCTTATCAGTTCAGACGCGATCAATGATCTTCTCGCCGAACAGCCCTTGCGGACGGAACAACAAGAACACCAGTGCCAGCACATAGGCAAACCAGATTTCAATACCGCCGCCGACGTAAGGGCCGAGGTAGACCTCG
The DNA here is from genome assembly GCA_030645355.1 of Rhodoferax sp. GTDB lineage: Bacteria > Pseudomonadota > Gammaproteobacteria > Burkholderiales > Burkholderiaceae_C > Allorhodoferax. The sequence goes on from JAUSNJ010000093.1 coordinate 578, forward strand.
GACAGCTTCTCGCCGACGCCGATGATCAGGCCGCCGATGATGGCGCCGGGCACCGAGGTCAGCCCGCCCAGAATCACCACCGGCAGGGCGCGCAGCGCAATGGTGGTCAGCGAAAACTGCACGCCCAGCTTGGAGCCCCAGATCATTCCGGACACCAGCGCCACGACGCCGGCCACGCACCACACGATGACCCAGATGCGGTTCAGCGGAATGCCGATCGACTGCGCCGCCTGGTGGTCATCAGCCACCGCGCGCAGAGCGCGGCCGGTGGTGGTTTTCTGGAAAAAGATGCTCAGCAAGATGACCATGCTGGCGGCAATCGCGGCGGCAATCACGTCTTCCTTGTTGATCAGGATGCCGCCCGGAAACACCGAGTCCAGCATGAAGATCGGGTCTTTGGGCATGCCGATGTCGATCTTGTAGATGTCGCTGCCAAACAGCGTCTGGCCCAGGCCTTCAAGGAAATAGGCAATGCCCAGCGTGGCCATCAAGAGCGTCGCGCCTTCCTGGTTCACCAGATGGCGCAGCACCAGCCGCTCGATCAGCCAGGCCACGACGAACATCAGCACGGCGGCAATCGCAAACGCGATCAGGTTGGCGACGAACAGGTTGTCAATGCCGGTCCACTTCGGAACCCACTCCGAAAACCGGGCCATCGCCAAAGCCGCGAACAGCACCATCGCGCCCTGCGCAAAGTTGAACACGCCCGACGCCTTGTAGATCAGCACGAAGCCGAGCGCGACCAGCGAATACAGCATGCCGGCCATCAGGCCGCCAATCAAAGTCTCTAAGAAAAAAGCCATGAAATCAAACTCCTAAAGATTCAGTGCGGCGCAGTACACCAAGTGGCAAGCGGGGGGGGCAACATCCCACCCCAGCAGGGGCCGCGGGACTGGCTTTGCCAGACCGCAGGCGCAGCGGCCCCCTCGGGGGGCAGCGCAGCACACGAAGTGGCAAGCGTGGGGGTCATATCAGTGGCTGGTGCCTAGGTAGGCGCTGATCACGTCCGGGTTGTTGCGGACCTCTTCGGGCTCGCCGTCACCGATTTTTTTGCCGTAGTCGAGCACCACCACGCGGTCGGAAATGTCCATCACCACGCCCATGTCGTGCTCGA